>JBOHMF010000309.1:0-5555 GCA_050730055.1 Allostellaceae bacterium | reverse complement strand
GCCGGACCGCAGGCGGCGCAGGATCGCCCGCGGGCGGCGGGGTCTCTGCGACGGCAGCGGTTGCCTCCGCGCCGACCGGCTCCGCCGCCGGGATCGCGCCAGCGGGCGCGGGCCTGCGCCGCCGGCGTCGGCGCGGCGGTCTTTCCTGCCTCTCGCCGGGTGCGGTCTCGCCTGTTGATCCGCCCGGGGATTCCAGGGGGGATTCCGCAGGCGGAGCCTCGCTTTCCACCGCGGCCGGCGCGCTTTCCACCGCGGCGCTTGTCGGGTCTTCGGAGAAAGGCAGCATCGGCGCAGTCTCCTCGCGGCGCGGCCTCCCGTGCCGCGGTCTTGTCGGAAGCCGCCCGCCCCGGCGGCTCGCCGGCTGTTGTATACCACGCCGGCAGCACGACGGGCCTGTTTCAATCCCGCGCCGGGGGCGGCCCGACTGTCCTATAAAAAATCGCGCACGCGCTCGATCTCGTCAATCCGCCCGCCCGGCGAGACCATCAGGATCTCGTCAAAGCCCAGTCCTTCGAGCCGCTTCAGGCGCACCCGCGCCTCGTCGGGCGGACACACCAGCGAGACCTTGGCGCGCTCGGCGAGACTGCCCGGCTCGGGCCGGGCCGAGAGATCGACAACGACATTGGCAAGCACCGCGTTGCTGCCGCCGGCCTCGCGGTAGCGGCGCATCCCGGTTTCGAGGTCCTCCCAACTGCTGTAGAGGCCCGAGGCGATCCAGCCCTGGCACTCCTTGGCGGCATAGGCGATCCAGCGCGGGTTGCGCCAGGCACCGAGAAGCACCGGCGGGCCGCCCGCGCAGCCCGGCCACGGCGACAAGGTGCCGCCGTCGAGCGCCTCGCCGCGCCAGGCCCGCCGCATGATGGCAAGCGAGTGCATCATGGTGCGAAAGCGCGCCTCGTAATCGCCGCCCAGGAGGGCGAAATCGGCCCGCGTCGAACCGCTGCCGACACCGAGGCGCAGCCGCCCGCCCGAGAGCGCCTGCACCGTCTGCACGCGATGGGCGAGTTCGACCGGGTGGCGCAGCGGCACCTGCAACACCGCGGTGCCGAGTTCGACCCGCCTTGTCACCGCCGCGAGCGCGGCGAGCGCGCCCAATGGATCAAGGGTGGGCGAGCCACGGCCGAGCGAGTCCGTGACCCAGATCCCAGGAAAGCCGCGTGCCTCGATACCCCGCGCGTAATCGGCGAGGCGCGCCATGGTCTGGCCGGGGGTCTGGCCGGGGGTCTGGCCGGGCAGCTCGCCGCCGGAGCGGATAAAGGTGACGACGCTCAGTCTCATCTTCGCCTGCTTTCTGGGATCGACCGGGGCGCGACAATGCCCGATGCGCCGCGCCCGGCCAATACCCCGTCGGCGCCGGGCCGGCACAGGCGCTCCCGTCTGCGACATTTCGCATCACGGGATGGCGCGGCGTGCTACATTTGCCCGCGGTTCGCGAGAGAGCACGCAACCGGAAAGAAGAGGGCCGCGATGGCTTATGACCTGTTGATCAGGAACGGACGCATTGTCGATGGCTCGGGGATGCCGTCGTTCCGCGGCGATGTCGCCGTCAAGGATGGCAAAATCGTCGAATTGGGCAAGCTCTCCGGCCCCGCCAAGCGGGTGATCGACGCTGGCGGTCAGGTCGTCGCGCCGGGCTTTATCGACAACCATTGCCACTACGACGCCCAGGTCACCTGGGACCCGTTGTGCTCGTTCTCGCCCGATCACGGCGCCACCACCGTCATCTTTGGCAACTGCTCGCTGGCGCTGGCGCCGGTGCGCCGCGGCACCGAGAAGCGGGTCGCCGAGTTTCTCTCCTATGTCGAAGCGATCCCGATGGAAGTCTTGAACACCGTCGAGGTCGATTGGGAGACGATCCCGCAATACATGGATCGGCTCGACAAGCATCTCGGCGTCAACGTCGGGACGCTGATCGGGCATTCGACCGTGCGCTATTACGTGATGGGCGACGACTGCCAGAAGCGCATCGCGAGCGATGCGGAACTCGAACAGATGCGCGCGGTCGTGCGCGACGGGGTGAAGGCCGGCGCGCTCGGTCTCTCGGTGTCGCGCAACAAGGGTCACTACGATCCGCAAGGGGTGCACATCCCGGCCTTGTGGGCGGACGAAAAGGAGATTTTCGCCCTTGGCGACGTGCTGCGCGAACTCGGCACCGGGGTCATCCAGTCGGGCGGCGGGCGCGCCGCCGAGCTGAAGGACGGGCTGATGGCGCGGCTCTCCGAGGCGACCGGGCGCACCGTCCTCTACAACAATCTCGGCCAGACCGTGCGCGAACCCGACGCCTGGCAGCGCCACATGGCGCGGATCGAGGAAACCTCAAGGCAGGGCATCCGCGCCTATCCCTTGTGCAGCCCGAACCGCACGACGCAGAGCTTCACGATGAAGAACTGCCAGGTGTTCCGCGGCTCGCCGACCTGGCACCCGATCCTCCTCGCTTCCGACGAG
This sequence comes from Allostellaceae bacterium, assembly GCA_050730055.1. Classification (GTDB taxonomy): domain Bacteria; phylum Pseudomonadota; class Alphaproteobacteria; order ATCC43930; family CGMCC-115725; genus AP-15. The sequence continues at coordinate 3,110 of JBOHMF010000309.1, read as the reverse complement.
GAGAAGCTGCGCGCCTACGGCGATCCGGCGATCCGCCAGAAGCTGCACGAGGAAGTCGTCGAGCACACGGTCGAGGTCCCGGCCGCCGGCTATTCGCGCCGCTGGTACGACTACATGTGGGTCGAGACCCCCGCCCTGCCAAAGAACCAGGGCCTCAAAGGCAAGACCATCGGCCAGATCGCCCGGGAACAGGGGAAGAGAATCATCGACGCTTTTCTTGATCTCGTGGTCGAAGAGAAACTGGAAACCGGTTTTATGCAGGCCGAGAACAATGTCGATGATGCGGCGATGGCCAAGATCCTGACCTATCCGAACGCTATCGTCGGATTGTCGGACGGCGGCGCGCATGTCCAGTTTCACGGCGGTTACGGCTATTCGACGCGGCTTCTCTCCGAGTGGGTGCGCGACAAGCGCATCATGACCCTGGAGCACGCGGTGCGCCGGTTGACCTTTGACTCGGCCTCGGCTTTTGGCCTCTACGACCGCGGGCTGTTGCACCCGGGGATGGCGGCCGACATCGTGATCTTTGATCCCGACACGGTGCGCCCGTTGCCCGAGATCGTCGTCCACGACTTCCCGGCGGGCGGCTGGCGGATGAAGGAACCGGCCGAGGGCATTCTGGCAACGATCGTCAACGGCGAGGTGCTGATCGAGGACGGCAGGCATACCGGCGCGCTGCCCGGCCGTGTCCTGCGCAACACCTACCGCCAGGCGCACGCGGCCTAACCGGAGTCTCGTAGGGCGGAAAAGCCTTCGGCGCATTCCGCCGCTGTGCGGCAGTGGCGGAATATACTGCGCTCTTCCGCCCTACATCTCACGACCTGCACGGACGAGTAAGATGCGTGTTCATACGATGTTGCCGGCGGGGGATTGGCGCCAGGCCGGCCCCGCAGCCGCCGCGGCCGAAGAAGCCGGCTTTGACGCGGTGATGACGGCCGAGGTCGGCCACGAGGTTTTTACCCCTCTCGCCTTTGCCGCATTGGCGACGGCGCGGGTCGAGTTGACCCCCTCGATCGTCGTTGCCTTCCCGCGCAGCCCGACGGTGACGGCGATCCACGCCTTTGACCTTCAGGCCAATTCCCGGGGTCGCTTTGTCCTTGGTCTCGGCAGCCAGGTCAGGGGCCACAACGAGCGCCGCTTTGGCATCCCCTGGAGTCCGCCGGCGCCGCGGCTGAAGGACTATGTGCTGGCCCTGCGCGCGCTGTGGCGCTGCTGGGAGAAAGGGGAAAAACTCGATTACCGGGGCGCGCATTATCAACTCACCCTGATGACCCCGACCTTCTCGCCCGAGCCGACCGGGCTGCCGATGGTGCCGGTGGCGATCGCCGCGGTCGGCAAGGCGATGCTGCGGGTTGCCGGCGAGGTCTGCGACGGGGTGCGGCTGCACCCGCTGTGCTCGCGCCGCTATCTCGAAGAGGTCGCGGTGCCGCAGATCGCCCAGGGGATGCGCCGCGGCGGACGCGAGCGCACCCATTTTGACCTGATGGGCGGCGGTTTTATCGCCACCGGCACCGACGCCGCGAGCGTGGCCGCCGGGATCGAGCAGGTGCGCCGGCGGATTTCCTTCTACGCTTCGACCCCCGCCTACCGTTCGGTCCTGGCCCTGCACGGTCTGGAAGACCTCGGCGACAAGCTGCACGGGCTGTCGGTCGCGGGCCGCTGGGAGGAAATGGCGGGCGAGGTTTCCGACGATGTCGCCCACATCTTCGCCGCCTGCGGCCCCTTTGACCGGATCGCGGCGCTGATCGCCGAGCGTTGGGGCGGTCTCGCCGATTCGATCCATCTCGATTTTCCGGCCGGGACACAAGCGGGCTTGCAGCGCGAACTGCTCGCCGATATCCGTGCGATCCCACACGCCTTTCAAGGTTTCTCCGACGGCTGGTGAGCGCTTGGCGGAGCGCGTGCTTGACGCCCTTGCTCCCGTCCGAGTACCAGAACCAACAATGAACATTTGCCGAGAGTGTCACGAGTGAGCGGCCGGAAGCCATCGCCAATCTATCTCGATGGGACATCGCTGCGTTCCGCCGCGGCAATCCCGCGCCCCAAAGGGCGCTGGATCGTCTTTGGCTGGTATGGCGGCAAATTCAACCATCTCGACTGGCTGCTGCCGCTGCTGCCCGCAGCGCATCATTACTGCGAGCCGTTTGCCGGCTCGGCGGCGGTCTTGCTCAACCGCATCCCGGCGCCGGTCGAAACCTGCAACGACATCGACGGCGAGGTGGTCAATTTCTTCCGGGTATTGCGCGAAGAGCCCCTGGAACTCGCCCGCGTCATCGCCCTGACCCCGTTTTCGCGCGAGGAATTTCACCAGGCAATCGCGGATGAGCCGGGCGTAGAGAATAAGCTCGAACGCGCGCGTCGATTCTATGTCCGCGCGCGGCAGGCCCGCACCGGGCTGGCGCAGACTGCCTCGCTCGGCCGCTGGGCCAATTGCAAGAACACCAGTCGCGCCGGCATGTCGGGCGTCATCTCGCGCTGGCTGGGAGGCGTGGAGGGATTGCCGGAGATCGGTTTGCGGCTCTTGCGCGTGCAGATCGAAAACCGGCCCGCGACCGATGTGATCCGCCTCTACGACGGACCGAACACGCTCTTCTATTGCGATCCGCCTTATCTTCACGACACCCGAGGCGACAGCAACGCCTATGGTTTTAAGATGAGCCACCCCGAGCATATCGCGCTCGCCGCCGTGCTCCATTGCTGCACCGGCAAGGTCGCGATCTCGGGCTATCGGAACGACCTGATGGACAAACTCTACAAGGATTGGCGCCGCTTTGACGCCCCGCTCAAGCAATGCCATTCCATCAAGAAGCTGCGTCAGGAATGCCTGTGGATGAATTACTGACCTGCTTCAACCATGCCCCAGCGGAGGCCACTATCGCCTGACCGGGATCGCGCCAGGAAAATCCTGGGAGAGTGTTAATTGAAGATAGATAAGAAAGGAGTAAGGACAGCGGCGAGATTTTGCGGGTTGTCGTGCAGGTAGTGATAGAGCCGCAAGGAGAGGTCGACCATCAGGGCGATCTTGGAGACGACCTTGGTTTTGCGGCGGAAGCGGGCGATAAAGTGGCGAATGTCGCTGTTGTCCTGCTCGATGCTGAAGGTCAGATCTT
>JBOHMF010000308.1:0-5583 GCA_050730055.1 Allostellaceae bacterium | reverse complement strand
CTTGAGGAAAAATCCAAGGCCGCGTAACGTTCCAATCCGGCAACGCCCGCTCGACCAAGTTCAACAGAGAGCGGGACATCCCCGCCGCAGCCGACATCGAGAATCGATAATGTGCCGCCCTCGGCAGCGGCGGCCCACCGATCGAGATCGGCGGCGACGGCCTGATAGCGGGACTGCCGCAGGCTGTAGAAATGCGGGCGCGACGGATCGATGCCAAACGCCTGCCCCGGCCGGCCATGCCGGGGATCAGGCGGACAGGGATCGCAGCGCGCCCTCATCTCGCCCTGCTGCTCCGGCATTTCTGCCTTCCCCGTGCCGCTCCCCCAGGGGCTCATGCGCGCGGGGCGGTATCTTGTCAAGTTTTCGCGCGGCGCGGTCCGCGCTCAGAATGCGCGAGAAAAGATGGAACCCCGATGCCCTCATCATCGCTGAGCGTCCTCGTCGGGTCGGCCCGGTTCCGGCTCGAAACAGGTCTTGATCTGGCCGCCCTGATGTTTCTGCCGGTCCTGGCGCTGGTCTCGCACGGGCTGGCGCCGCTGGAGGCGATCGCCGGCCTCTTCGCCCTGGGCCTGGCGCTGCGCGGCCGGGCGATCCCGTGGCGCGATCTCGCCGCGCCGGCGGCGCCGTTTGCCGTGCTGGTGCTGTGGGGAGTCCTCTCCGCGTTGTGGTCGATCGATCCCGCGCGCAGTCTCCTGATCGCGCTGCGCCTTGCCGGTCTCTTTGCCGCCGGGCTGGCGCTCCTCGTCTCCGTCCCTGCGATCGCCGAACCGGAACGGCTGCTGCGCTGCTTTTTTGCCGGTCTTCTGATCAGCCTCGTCCTCCTGATCCTCCAGCGGGCAACCGGCGGGCTGCTGACGCGGCCGTTTTTTGTGCGCCCCTTTGCCGCGCCGCAGCTCAATCAGGCGTCAGACACGCTCGCCATCCTCGCCCTGCCGATGAGCGCGACCTTGTGGCTGCGGCGCCGGCGCGCCCCGGCGCTGCTGCTCCTGGCCGCGACGGCGGCGGCGATCTGCGGTCTTGTCGGCACCGCGGCGCAAGCCTGTCTTGTCGTCGGCGCGCTCGCCGCGCTCCCGTTCACCCGCTGGCGCCGCCTTCTGGCGCCGGCGGCCGCGCTGGTCTCGGTCCTGGTCATCGTCACGGCGCCGCTGACTTTTGCCAGGTTCGCGCAGATCGCGCCGCTGCTGCACACCGCGGACGAGCTCAAAAGCTCGGTGCCGCATCGCCTCCTGATCTGGTCCTTTGCCGGCGAGCGGATCGCCGAAAAGCCGCTCCTCGGTTGGGGTCTCGATTCGTCGCGCGCGATCCCCGGCGGCAAGGCATGGATTCGGCCGACCCAGCCCTGGCTGCCACTCCACCCGCACAATGCGCCGCTGCAATTGTGGCTTGAACTCGGGGTTCCCGGCACCGTCCTCCTGGCGCTCGTCGTGGCGCGGCTGTGGCTGGTACTCGGCCGCTGGCGCGCGCCGCCGCTCTTCGCCGCGGCCGGCGCCGGCGCGCTCGCCGCCGCCTTTGCCGAGACCCTCGGCACCTATGGGATGTGGGAGGAATGGTGGGTCGGAACCCTGTGGTTCGCGCTGTTTCTGATCCTGGTCATGGCAAGAAGCTTCGAACCCGCTGTTCAAAAGCGATCGCAGGTCCGAGCGGCAGCGCCATAAGCCCGCGCATCCTCAGGCAACAGCAGACGCTCGGCGACGAGCGCCGCCGCCGCGGCCTCGATCCGCGCGGCGTAGGAAGCGCGGTCGCCGTAGCGCTCGGCGAGCGAGAGGCGCGGGTCGCCGGTCTTCTCGCGCTCGGCGCGGGTGCGCGCAAACGGGATCAACGAGCCGTCGCGGTCGCACAATTCGCAGGGCTGCGCGCGGTAGACATTCCAGCCGGTATGGGTGCCGAGCGGAACGGCGATCGGCGGCAGACGGATGCCGGAGACTTCGTTGCCGTCGCCATCGACGGCCGAGACGCGGGTGCCATAGACGGTATCGAGCCGCGCCGGCGGGTCGGTCCAATCGACCGGTGGCACAATCGCGTTGGCGCCGGGGGCGAGGGCAAAGCCGGGGACGACTGGCATCCTGACCTCTTCCGCCTTGACCGCAGTGCCGTCGGCGATCCGCGGCACCCGGCTCGGCGGCGGCAGGGTGCCCTTTGTCACCCATTCCTCCAGCGCGAGAAAGAGCGCGCGCAGGGCCGGCGTCGCGCTGTGCGGGTTGCGCGGGTTGGCGCACGGGCCGGGGGTCGGATCGGTTCCCGGACGGCCGGCGTGCTGGGTCCCGGCGATCATGTAGACGCGGACATTGGACGGCAGCGCGGCATCGCGCTCGCCGAGCGGATCGGTGTGCACGAGCGAGGCGCCCTTTTGCCAGTATTCGGTCGCGCTGTTGACCTCGATGACCAGGGGATCGCTTGGCCGCCCCTTGAGAATGGCCTCCGTCCGTCCCGAAAACGGGTCGGTGAGAACGGCGTGGCCAAAGGGGAACCAGTTCTCGGGGTAAAGCCGGTCCTCGTGCTGGGTCGCGGTGCGCCCGGGCATGCCAAAGCGGTGGTTGGCAAAGACCTTGCCGGCGCCGGCGACATTGGTGAGAACCCCGTCAAAGACGCGCCGCCCGCGCAGATCCTCATTCATCCCGAGTTCGAGAAAATGGCGCAGAAACCGCCCGCTCTGCGAATTGCCAAAAGCCAGCGTATGGACGATCCCGCCGACGAGATCGGCGCGCTCGCGGCGCAGGGCTGAGACGAGATCGCGCACCGCGGCAAAGCCGATGCCGAGAACCCGTGACTCCGCCGCCTCGTACCACAACTCATAAATCTTGAACGGCGCGAAGAGGGTGCCTTGCGGCAATAGCCGGATCGTCTGCGCGTCGGCAAATTCCCAGCTTTCGGCCGGGATCTCGGTGCGCACCCCGCTTTCCCGGTCGCGCACGGCAAGGCGCGCGCGGCTCTTGTCGAGGGCAGCGGCGGGATAGGACAGGCGCACGAGATCGCCCTTGTTTGGCGTGCGCGTGCCGATGTGAAATTCGTGGCGGATGCGCCCGGTGACTGGCCGCCCGTTCTCCAGCGCCAGCGGAAAGCGCGCGCCGAGACCGTTGTTGGCGGTGGGCACGCCCGGGTCCCAGCCCGACCACAGGATCATGTAGCCGCGCCCGAGACTGAAGCCGACCCCGGCATCCTCGGCGGTCTTCGGATCGTTGCCGCCGGTCTGCGCGTCGTCGAGTTGGGCCAAGAGGCGCTTGTTGCCGCGATTGGTCACGTCATAGACGAGAATCCCGGCCGGGCGCGGCCGCGCCGGCCGCAGCAGGAAAAAATCGCACTCGTATTCGACAAGCCCGGCGGCGTTTCTTGGCGCTTTGTCAAGATCGACGATGACCCGATTCTGCGCCGCCGCCGGATCGAGCGCGCCAGAGACGACACCGCGCACCCGCTCATAGGAACCGCTCTCGCCCCACGAGCGCCCCTCGGCAAACGGTTCGACCGCCTCGACCCGGATCTCAACCCCGACCATTTCTGCCCCCTCTCGGCTCGCGGGGATTATACTATGCTGTCGAAGAGTGGGGGCGGCCCAAAGTGCGCGGCGTGAAGCTCGGGCGCAAGCCGAAGCTGACCGAGCACCAGAAGCGCGAGGCGATTCGTCGGCGCGACATCGCCGGCGAGCCGGTGCGTGAGATCGCCCGCGGCTACAATGTCTCACATAGTACGATTTCGCGGCTCACAATACGATTATGCGGCTTGTGCGGCGAGCTTGGCGTAGACGCAAAACACAAGATATAGTTATCTTCCAGCTCGTTGGCGAGGAGACACAATGCGTAGTGGAGCAGCTTTAAATACGAAAATTGAAAAGCTTAAGCGGGCGGCGGCGCCAATTTATTTAGACGAGGAACATCAAACGGAATCCTCCCACGTTGTCTATTTGCGCAGCAAAAAACAACGCCTCATTGTTTTCGGCTGGTATGGTGGCAAATTTAGCCATCTTGATTGGCTGTTGCCGCTGTTGCCACCGTGTCACCATTATTGCGAGCCTTTTTCTGGCTCTGGCGCGGTTCTTCTAAACCGCCCACCTACCCTCATTGAAACCTACAACGATATAGACGGCGACGTTGTTAACTTTTTCCGCGTCCTTCGAGATCGAGCGGACGAACTGATCCGCGCCATTTCACTAACGCCATTTTCACGCGAGGAATATCATCAGGCCATCTACGGCAAGACGAAAGCAATAAGCGATGTTGAGCGGGCCCGCCGCTTTTATATCAGAGCCCGGCAAACAAGAACCGGGCTCGCGCAAATGGCCTCGCTTGGCCGATGGGCGAATTGCAAGGATACCAGCCGCGCCGGAATGTCCGGCGTGGTCTCGCGCTGGCTTGGCGGCGTGGAGGCCCTCAACGATATTGCGCAACGGCTTATCCGTGTGCAGATCGAAAACCGGCCAGCAACGGACGTGATAGAGCTCTACGATAATCAAAGCAGCCTATTTTACTGCGATCCTCCCTATCTTCACGCCACGCGCGGCGATTCTAAAGCCTACGGTTTTGAGATGGACGAAGCCCAACACGGCGAGCTTGCGGAAGTTCTCAACAATTGTCGCGGAAAAGTTGCCCTGTCAGGTTACGGGCATCCTTTGATGGAGAAGCTGTACCCCAAGAAAAAATGGTTTAAGACCATCGGAAAAGACCGCACCATACATTCGACCAAAGATACCCGCACGGAAGTCCTCTGGACAAATTACGATCCAGAATCTTTACAACCCAAAGGGCTTTTCTGAATGAGTGCCGATCAAATTTTGCAGCGTGTTTATGAAAAAGCCTCCAACACGCTGAACCAGAATATTATAAAAGATGAGGTGATCCGCGCACGCGTCGATTATATCTGCCGCTGTTCCAGCAATCGCGCCGGGGTACGTCTTTTAATGGCGTGTCTGTTGGGAAAACTCGACAATCCGAAGGTCGATCCGCGCAAACCATATACAGAAATCGGCGGCGAAGATTCATTTTCTGGCCGCACCTATGATGAGCGTTATCTGACACATTTTGTCAATACCTATAGGCTTCCCTGCAATCCTACGACCGCTTTTCTTACACCCGGGCTCCGGAACATCGACCGGGCCCTAACAACTGACATTCAGATTGTAGGACGCCCACGCAGGCTCTACGTCGAAATCCTGAAATTGCTCGATGATGTTCACCGCAATCTCATCGATGCAGAGACGGTTTTCGTGGAAACCGTGCGCGTGTTGATCGTCATGCGTGACGAAACATTAGGCCGCATGGCTTCTCTGATGGAGTCACTAAAACGCGACGAAGGCGCGTTGCCGCTTGCATCCGATGCTATCGTAAATTTACTTGAGCAGCATATCGCCTGTAGAAACTCCAGCCGGTTACCGGTGTTGATCGTCGCGTCGGCTTACCGTGCCGCCGAAGCGAGATTAGGCGAGCGCGCCCTGCCCTTGCATGGACACAACGCCGCCGATTTGCAGACAGGCTCAATAGGTGGGAATTATCGGCTTGACGTACCAACCCACAACCTGTATGATTGCTGAGAATACAGGAATGGTGCGGTTATGGCAAACCACCGGATCGATCTCCGCAACCCTATCTATCACGA
>JBOHMF010000307.1:0-5594 GCA_050730055.1 Allostellaceae bacterium | reverse complement strand
CCGTGGCGCTGATCGCCTTTGTCCTGCTCCGCCGCGCGCAAGCCGCGCCGCGCGCGGTTACCCGCCCTTTGACCTTCGCCCGGCTGATCCGTGCCAATCTCATGCCCCGGCGCGACCTCAGGATGATCCTCCGCTGCACTCGGCCACAACCGATGCCCATCAGCCCGCCCTGCCGTGGGCAAAAACCATGCCGGACAGCCGTGGATCAAGTCCGGCCATGACGCCTCTAATTGGCTTAAAGGTTCTGAATAGAGAGATCTGGTATTATCCGCGCCCCGTCCCGCCCCGGCGCAGGACAGCCGGGCGATCGACCAGCGGTGCACTTCCGAGGGGCCGTCATAGATGCGGAACGGGCGGACCTCGCGAAAAAGGCGCGCGACGATCGTATCATCGGTGATGCCGAGACCACCCAATACCTGCATGCTGCGATCGACGACACGTCCGATCGCCTCCGAGCAGATGACCTTGGCCATGCTCGATTCCTGGCGGACGTGCTCGCCGCGATCGAGCAGCCAAGCGGTGTGCCAGATGACAAGCCGGCTCATGTGCAGGTCCATCTCGTTGTCGGCGAGCATAAAGCCGACCCCTTCGTGCTCGCCCAAGGGCTTGCCAAAGGCACTGCGGCGGCGGGCGTAATCGACGGCGATGTCGTGCGCGCGCCGGGCCGCGCCGAGCCAGCGCATCGCGTGTGTCAGGCGCGCCGGGGCGAGCCGCGCCTGGGCATAGCGAAAACCCTCGCCGACCCGGCCGAGGACTTCGCTCTCGGGCACGCGCACGCCCTCCAATCGCACGACGGCATGACCGCCGGCCATGTATTGGTCGAGGGTACCGAGCACGCGCTCAATGACGATGCCGGGCGCACTCATCGGCACAAGAAACATCGTCGCCCCGGCCGGCCCCAAGGGATCGCTTTCGTTTCGCGCCATGATGATTGCGAGATCCGCACCGACCGCACCGGTAATCAACCATTTCTTCCCGTCGATGACAAAATTCGACCCGTCGCGGCGCGCCATCGTCAGCAACATCGACGGATCGGCGCCGGCGCCGGGAGCCGGCTCGGTCATCATAAAGCACGAGCGGATTTCGCCCGCCGCCAGCGGTCTCAGCCAGCACTCCTTGTGGCGCGCCTCGGCGACGGCTTCGAGAAGGTGCATGTTGGCCTCGTCCGGCGCAAAGCAGTTGAGCGCGATCGGCCCCAGCGGCGAATACCCGGCCGCCTCAACCATCACCGCCCGGCCGCGATGATCGAGGCCAAGCCCCCCACTCGCGCCTGACATGCGGCGCCAGCAATCCGGCGACACGGCCGAGCGTGATCAGTTCCTGCCGCAGGTCCTCCGCGGGTCCGTGCGGGGTCTGCCGCGGGTCGTTCTCATAGGAAATGATCCGCTCGCGCACAAATTCCTCAGTACGCTGTTGCAGATCGGCAAGATCGGCAGAGAGCGAAAAATCCATCGGCGGCTCCGTCAAGGCGACGTTCTGCATCCTCCGGGATGACCGCACGGGTGGTCAAGGCCACGGTTTAATATATACTTTAGCAATTGTGTTATTGACAAATCAACCGGAGCGTGCTATATCCCGCCCGCTTTCCACAGAAACCCGGCATTACCATGATCGCTCGGGCGTCCAAACCGGCCCGTCGCGGCGCCGCGTTGACGGCGCGGCTGTTTAGCGCCGACACCATCAATCGGCCGCCTCGCGCGTACGATGATCCGCAGAGCGCGATCCGTTCGACCATCCGCCGGCGGCGGCGCACGCTCGGTCTGACGCAGGTGGAGGCGGCGGAATTGCTTGGGCTTGGGCGGCTCAGCTACCACCGCATCGAAACCGGCCGGCGCCGCATCCGCGCGTCTGAACTGGCGGCGATCTGCGCCGCCTACAACTGCCACATCGGTGAGTTGGTGCAGGACGGCGCCCTCGCCCGGGCTTTTGTGCGCGCCGCCCCGGACCTCTTTGACGCCGCCGCGCTGGGGATGTAACGCCCGCCGCGCTCACATAAACAGCTTTTCGCCTTTCAGCCCGTCATACATATGGGCGACGTACTGCCCATAGCCGTTCCAGATCTGCGTCGGCACCCGTTCGTCGGTGCCGATCACGCGCTCGGTTGCCTGGCTCCAGCGCGGGTGCGGTACCGCCGGATTGACATTGGCCCAGAAGCCGTACTCGTTGGGCACCACTACCGACCAGAAGGTCTTTGGGCGCTGGTCGGTAAACGAGACCCGGACGATCGACTTCACCGATTTGAACCCGTATTTCCACGGCAGGATCAGCCGCAGCGGCGCACCGTCCTGCTTTGGCAGCGGCTTGCCGTACATGCCGGTGACGAGAAAGGCGAGCGGGTTTCTCGCCTCGAACATCGTCACCCCCTCGACATAGGGCCAGGGATACCAGACTTCTTTCTGTCCCGGCGCCACGGCGGGATCGAGAAAGGTCTCCATGCGCACGTATTTCGCCCCGGACAGCGGTTTGGCGAGATCGAGAAAGGCCGACATCGGAAAGCCGGTCCACGGCACCGCGATCGCCCATGCCTCGACGCAGCGGTGACGGTAGAGCCGTTCTTCGAGCGTCACCTTTTTCAATAGATCGTCGATGCCGATGGTGAACGGTTTTTCGACCATGCCGTCGATCCTGATCGTCCACGGGCGGATCGGCAGCGCCTGAGCCAGATCGGCGATCGATTTCTCCGAGCCGAATTCATAGAAATTATTATAATATTCGGAATATTTGGGCGGCGTGATCGCCCGGTCGAGGGTGTAGCGCGGGTCGCGCTTTGCCGGGTAGAGATGCGCCGAAGGATCGCTCTCGACTGCGGCCCGGGCTGATCCGGCAAGACCGGCGGCCAGGATCGGCCCGGCGGCGATCGCCTTGACGAGTTCTCGGCGGTCGAGAAAGATCGCCTCGGGCGTGGCCGCGCTCTCGGGCAGTTCCCAGCCCCGCCGGCGCCGGATCAGCATTGTCCTTCTCCTCCTATTGCGCCGCCTCTTGCGCCCGCGAGGCGAGCACCTTTTCCGCCGGCTTGCCGCTCAATTCCTGCAAATGGTCAAAGCGGTGAGCAAAACTGCCCACTCCGAGCGTCAGCGAGCGCAATTCGACGATCAGATCGTGCAGTTCGCTGGCCGGGATATAGGCACTGACGACATCCCAACCGGGCCAGTCGGGCTTGGCATCGTAACCCAGGATCTGGCCGCGCCGTCCGGCGACAAGGCGCTGCACGCGGGCGGTAAAGGCGTTTGGCACCGAGACCTCGACCGCATCGATCGGCTCCAACAGGACCGGCTCGCATTTTGGCAAGGCTTCCTGGGTCGCCTGCCGGCCGGCGGTCTTGAACGCCTGATCGGAACTGTCGACGGTGTGAAACTGGCCGGTCAGAAGGATGACCGCCGCATCGACGACCGGAAAGCCGAGCGGGCCGTGTCGCAATGCCTCGACCACTCCTTCCTCGACCGCCGGGATGTAGTTGCGCGGGATGGCGCCGCCGACAACGCTGTCCGTAAAGGTGAAACCGGAGCCGCGCGGCAGCGCCTTCACTTCGACCGTCACATCGGCGAACTGCCCGTGCCCGCCCGATTGCCGCTTGAAGCGGGAGTGCTGCGTTGTGCCGCGGCGGATCGTCTCCTTGTAGGGCACCGCCGCGCGCCGGCCATTGACCACCAGGTTGTTGCGATTGCGCAGGCGATCGAGGGCAATCTGCAAATGCACCTCGCCCTGGCCCCACAACACCATCTCTTGCGTATCGGCGTTCTGCTCCAGTTCGAGGGTGGGGTCTTCCTCGATCAGTTTGCCGATCGCCCCGGTCAGCTTGACATCGTCGCTGCGCCGCTCGGTGGCGATGGCAAGGCCATAGACCGGCTGCGGCCGTTCCGGGCGCGGCAGCGGGTTGGCCTTGCCCGAGGGGGTCAGCACCGTCCCGGTGGCGATCTCCTCCATCCGCGTCAAACCCACCACCTCGCCCAACTGGGCCGCGGCGACTTTTTCCTGCTGGGCGCCGACAAGACGGACCACACCGGCGACGCGCACGCCGTTCAGCACCATGCCTTCGGACACTGCGCCGCGCCACACCCGCACCAGGGTCAGCTTGCCGGTGTGCAGCAGGTTGTAGGTCTTGATGACCTGCGCCAAGGGTTCGCCGTCGGCGGCAATACCGAGCCGCGCCGCGGTCTCCTGCGGCGACGGGGTCTCATGGCGCAGCGCCTTCCACAGCCGGCGCACACCCTGGCCGCCCTGGGCGGCGCCGAGAAACACCGGCACGATCTGCGCGCGCGCGAGATCGCGGGCGAGATGGCCGTAGATTTCCTCCTTTGACGGTTCGGCGTTGTCGAGCAGCTTCTCCAAGAGCGCATCGTCAAAGTCGGCAAGCTTCTCGATCAGCCCGGTGCGGGTCTCCCCTTCCGCATCCCAGAACCCGTCGGGCGGCGCGATCTGATCGGACGCCTGCCCCGGGTGATAATGGTAGGCGCGCTCGCTGACCAGATCGACATATCCGGTGATCTCGCCCTCGCCACCGCGCAGCGGCACCTGGCGCAGCATCAGCGGTCGCGCTGATACCGATTGCAGTGCCGCCAGAAGCTCGCGCACGCGCACCGCGCTGGTGTCGAGCTTGTTGATAAAGATCATGTGCGGGATATTGTGGCGGTCGAGAAAGCGCAGCAGCGGGCTGATTGTCAGCGCCCGCTCGATCTCGGGTTCGCACACGACGACGGCGACATCGCTGGCCAGAACCGCCCCTTCGGCTTCATGGAGCATTTCGACCGAGCCGGGACAGTCGAGGATGGTCCAGGGATCGCCGAGAAACGAGGCGTGGGCGACATTCAGTTCGGTCGACATCTGCCGGGCGCGCGCCTCCGGCGAGTGATCGCCGATCGAATTGCCGTCGCGCACGCTGCCGTGGCGGGTCGTGCTGCCGCTCGCATAGAGCATGGCTTCGAGCAGCGTCGTCTTGCCGGAGAGATAGGACCCGATCAGCGCGACACAACGCGGGGCCGCCGTCGCATTTGCCATCTGCGCCTCCAATCGCTTTGTCGATCAGCCGCCGGAACGCGCGGGGACGCAGCCCGGCGGCGCCTCATGACTCCGATGGTCGCGCGCCGGCCGCCCGCATGGCAACGGAAATCTGGCGATCGCCGCGCGCCTGCGGCTCCCGGCGGGGTCCGCGATCGCAGCATCCGGCAAGGCGTGAGCATCCCGCCGCGCCCGCCTGATGCGCCGCGGCAATTCCGGCCGAATGGCCGGGAGCAAACCCGCTTCAGCCGCCGACCGCCTCGGATGCGGCCGATGTCGAGCCGTGACGCGCGTGCGGCGGCAGAAACCATCGCGAGTCGTGCGTCTCCAGGCGGCCGGCGCGGCGATGCCGCTGCAATGCGATGCCGAGATGATTGGGCCGCACCGCGAGACCCAACTCCCGCGACAGGTAGTCGAGAAGTTCATTGGCCGTGGCGCCCGCGGAATGGGCCCCCACCGCCTGCAGCGTCGCCTCGCTCAGCGAGACTCCTGGCACCGACGCCCCTGGCACCGACGCCCCTGGCACCGACGCCCGGGCGGCGCGCTGGGCGCCACGCCCGCGGCGCTGGGGCCGCTCGGCCGCTGCGGCAGGGGTGCGC
>JBOHMF010000306.1:0-5595 GCA_050730055.1 Allostellaceae bacterium | reverse complement strand
TGCGGCCGGACCGCTTCGATCAGCGGTTCCCACAGCGCCCATGTCTCATCCGTGAAAACCCGATTTGCATCTTTCTCCGTCATCCCCACAATATGGATATAGATCTCAAGTCATAACAGGCCCTAGCGTCGAATCTTGATTCCAAAATCGCCCCTTGGCCGGGCTTGGCCCGGCCATCCACGGCTTGAAAGGCCCGAATTGCGGCAAGAAAGGCGTGGGTGCCCGGCACAAGGCCGGGCACGGGGATATGTTTGCGATTTTGACCGGGCTGCACTCCCCTAACTGACCCGATGAATCCTCTTTCCCTGTTTCATCCCGCGGTTGCGGCGTGGTTTGCGCAGAGCTTTGCCGCACCGACCGCGGCGCAAAGCGAAGCTTGGCCGGCGATCAAGAGCGGCAAACACGTGCTGATCGCCGCGCCGACCGGATCGGGCAAGACGCTCGCCGCCTTTCTCGCTGCGATCGACGGTCTCGTGCGGCAGGGCCTCGCGGGCGCGCTCCCGGACGCGGTGCAGATCGTCTATGTCTCGCCCTTGAAGGCCCTCTCAAACGACATCGAAAAGAACCTCGAAGCTCCGCTCGCCGGCATCCGCGCAAATCTCACGGCGCTCGGTCTGCCCGACATCGCGATCCGCCGCTGGGTGCGCACCGGCGACACCCCGCCGGGCGAGCGCGCGCGGATGCGCCGCACCCCGCCGCACATCCTCGTTACCACCCCCGAATCGCTCTACATCCTGCTCGGCTCGCAGTCCGGGCGGACGATGCTGGCGGCCACCCGCACCGTCATCATCGACGAAATCCACGCGGTCGCGCCCAATAAGCGCGGCGCCCATCTCGCCCTGTCGCTGGCCCGCCTCGACGCGCTGTGCGGCCGACCGCCGCTGCGCATCGGGCTGTCGGCGACGCAAAAGCCGATCGAGCTGGTCGCGCAATTCCTCGCCGGTCCCGAAGGCTCGTGCCAAATCATTGACACCGGCCACCGCCGCCAGCGCGATCTCGCGATCGAACTGCCCGGCGCGCCGCTGGAAGCGCTGATGTCGGCCGAGACCTGGAGCGAGGTTTATGACCGCCTCGCGCAACTGATCGCGGCGCACCGCACCACCCTCATCTTTGTCAACACCCGGCGCATGGCCGAGCGGGCGGCGCGGCATCTGAGCGAGCGGCTCAGCGCCAAAGAAATCACTGCCCATCACGGCAGCCTTGCCAAGGAGCAGCGGCTCCAGTCCGAGCAGCGGCTGAAAAGCGGCAGTCTCCGGGCGCTGGTGGCAACCTCCTCGCTCGAACTCGGCATCGATATCGGCGAGGTTGATCTCGTCTGCCAACTCGGTTCGCCGCGCGCGATCGCGAGCTTTCTGCAACGGGTCGGGCGCTCCGGGCACGCGGTCGGCGGAGTGTCAAAAGGCCGGCTGTTTCCGCTGTCGCGCGACGATCTCGTCGAGTGCGCGGCGCTTCTCGACAGCGTTGCGCGGGGCGAACTCGATCGCTTGTCGATCCCCGAGCAGCCGCTCGATGTCCTGGCGCAGCAGATCACCGCCGAGGTTGCCGCGCAGGACTGGAGCGAAGATGAACTTTACGCGCTGGTCCGCCGCGCCTGGCCCTATCGCGCCTTGCCGCGCGAGGATTTCGCCGCGATCGTGCGGATGCTGGCGGACGGGTTCAGCACGCGGCGCGGCCGGCGCGGCGCTTTGATCCATTACGACGCAATCAATCGCATTCTGCGCGGCCGGCGCGGCGCGCGGCTCCTCGCGCTGACCTCGGGCGGGACGATCCCCGACACGGCCGATTATCAGGTCTTGCTGGAACCGGAAAACCTGCCGATCGGCACGGTCACCGAGGATTTTGCGGTCGAGAGCCTGCCCGGCGACATCTTTCAGCTCGGCAACCGTTCCTACCAGATCCTCAAGACCGAGCGCGGCATCCTGCGCGTTGCCGACGCCGAAGGGATGCCGCCGACGATCCCGTTCTGGCTCGGCGAAATGAACGGGCGCAGCGACGAGTTGTCGGCCGCCGTGTCGCGGCTGCGCGCCGGGATCGCCGAGAGCCTTGCCGCCGATCCCTCGGGGCAAGACACCCGGCGCCGCCTCGTCGAAGATTGCGGCATCGGCGAAGCTGCGGCGACGCAACTGGTCGAATACCTCGCCGCCGCGCGGGCCGCGCTCGGCACCCTGCCGACACAGCAAACGCTGGTCTTTGAGCGCTTTTTTGACCTGACCGGCGGGATGCACCTGGTCATCCACGCGCCCTATGGCAGCCGCATCAACCGCGCCTGGGGCCTCGCCTTGCGCAAGCGCTTCTGTCGCAAGTTCAATTTTGAGCTGCAAGCGGCCGCGACCGATGACGCCATCATCCTGTCGCTGACGAGCGCGCACAGTTTTCCGCTGATCGAGGTGAAGGATTATCTGAGAGCCGGAAGCTTTCGGCCGATCCTGACCCAGGCCCTGATCGCCGCCCCGATGTTTGCGACGCGCTGGCGCTGGGTTGCCGCGGTGGCGCTGGCTCTGCCACGCTTTCGCGGCGGCAGAAAGGTGCCGCCGCAGATTGCGCGCATGGAGGCCGAGGACCTGATCGCCGCGGTTTTTCCCGAGCAGCTTGCCTGCGGCGATAACATCGTCGGCGAGCGCGAGATCCCCGACCACCCGCTGGTCAATCAGACGATCGCCGATTGCCTCGGCGAGGCGATGGACGCGGACGGTCTCGCACGCCTGCTCATTCGGCTGGAGGCCGGCGAAGTCGAAGTCATTGCGCGCGATCTCGCCGAACCCTCGCCGCTCGCCGGCGAGATCCTGACGGCGCGGCCCTGGGCCTATCTCGACGACGCGCCGTTTGAGGAGCGGCGCACCCAGGCGGTGATGGCGCGGCGCTTTCTGTCGCCGGAGGAGGCGTCCGAGATCGGCCGGCTCGACGCGCAGGCGATTGCGCGGGTGCGCGGCGAAGCCTGGCCCGATCCCGCCAATCTCGATGAGTTGCACGATGCGCTCTGCTGGCTCGGCTTTCTCGACGAGAACGAGGTCGCCGCGGCGCCGCCCGAATGGCGGGAGTGGCTCGCGGCCCTGGCCCGCGACCGGCGCGCGGCGCGGCTCGCGTTTGAATGCCCCTCTCACCCTTCCTTCTCCCTCCGCAAGCAGGGGGAGAGGGAGAAAACAGTGTGGATCGCCGCCGAGCGGCTGCTCCAGTTCCGCGCCTTGTGGCCCGACGCCCGGCTTGATCCGGCGATCGCCGCGCCGCGCGACGCCGGCGACGTTTCTCCCGAAGAGGCGCTCATCGAGATCCTGCGCGGGCGGCTCGAAGGGCTGGGACCGGTCGATGCGGCGATGCTCGCCGCGCCGCTCGGGCTGGACACGCGCGAGATCGCGGCTCCGCTCATCGCGCTCGAAAGCGAGGGTTTTGTCCTGCGCGGACATTTCTCCCGCGCCGCGGGAGAGGAGGAGTGGTGCGAGCGGCGGCTCCTCGCGCGCATCCACCGCTATACGGTGAAGCGCCTGCGCGCCGAGATCGAGCCGGTCGCGGCGCGCGACTTTCTGCGCTTTCTGTTTGCCTGGCAGCGCGTCGGAGGAGAAGCGCGCATGGCGGGGCCGGATGCGGTGGCGGCGATCACCGGCCAGCTTGAAGGCTTTGAGGCGCCGGCCGGCGCCTGGGAGACCGAGATCCTGCCGGCGCGCATCGCCGGTTATGACCCCGCCTGGCTCGACGATCATTGCCTGTCCGGGCGCCTCGCCTGGGTCCGGCTCCGCCCGCGCAGCGCGCGCGGAGGGGGCGATCGTCATGCCGCGCCGGTGCGGGCGACACCGATCGCGCTGCTGCCGCGCCGTCATGCCGCGCTGTGGCGCGCTCTGTCGCCCGACCCCGAGGCGGCGGCGCCCTCGCCGCGGGCGCGGGCGGTGGTCGATTTCATCCGTGCCTGCGGCGCCTCGTTTTTTGACGAACTGGTCGAGGGGACCGGGCTGTTGCGGCCGCAGATCGAGGAAGCCCTGGCCGAACTGGTCGCCCTCGGTCTTGTCGCCTCGGACAGCTTTGCCGGGCTGCGCGCGCTGCTCCTCCCGGCCGACCGGCGCCGCTCGGGACACGGAAGCCGGCGGCGCGGCGCGCTTTTTGGCATGGAGGATGCCGGGCGCTGGGCATTGGCTCGACGTTCCAGCCCCCGCGACGCCGCGCAGGACGCGAGCGCGGCGGTCGAGCATCTGGCGCGCGTCCTGCTGCGCCGCTACGGGGTCGTGTTCTGGCGCCTCCTTGAGCGCGAGAGCGGCCGGCTGCCGCCGTGGCGCGATCTCCTGCGCGTCTACCGCCGGCTCGAAGCGCGCGGCGAGGTGCGCGGCGGCCGCTTTGTCGCCGGCTTTTCGGGCGAACATTTCGCGATGCCCGAGGCGATCCCTCTCTTGCGCGCGGCACGCCAGCAACCGGAGGCGGAATCCTGGGTCACCGTCTGCGGCGCCGATCCGCTCAACCTCGTCGGCATCCTCACCCCCGGGCCGCGGCTTGCCGCCGTGACCGGCAACCGTCTCCTCTACCGCGACGGCGTGCCGATCGCGCTTTATGCCGGCGGCGCCGTGCAGTTTCTCGAAACCCTCGATCCCGCCGCCGAATGGCAGGCCAAAAAGATCCTGCTGCGCTCCCCGGTGCCGGCCGGTCTTGCCGTTCTCGCCTGATGCCGCTCCCGCGGCGTGCGGGGGTCTGCTATTCTGGTCGCTCGCAGACGGAAAGGGAGGAACTGCGATGATCGAGACCAGCGGCGTCGATCACATCGTCCTGCACACCGGCGATGTCGCGCGCGCCAAAAAATTCTATACCGAGGTGCTGGGCATGACCGTCTATCGCGAGAGCGAGCGGCAGGTCTTTATGCATGCCGGCACGCAGGGGGTCGCCCTGTTCAAAAAGGAGGATGGAGCCCTCCATATCGGCAACGACATGAACCACCTGGCGCTCACCGTGGCGGGCGGGACCTACGACTCGCTGAAGGCCGAGTTGGAGCGCAATGGTGTCGCCATCAGCGGCCGGCCGGGCGACGACCATTGCATCTATTTCAGCGACCCGGACGGGCACCGCCTGCAACTGATGTTCCGCCACTGAGGAAAATGACGGAAGGCGCTGTCCCGCGGGCTAAAGGCTTTTCCGCCTTACACCGAATCGCAGGGCGGAAAAGCACCGCGCATTCCGCCGACTGTGCCGCCCCGTCAGCCCGGCATGCGCGGAAAGCGCTTCTGGTCGCCGCCGAGCGCGACCCAAGGCTGCGCGCTGTCGCAGAAGATTTCCATCGTCGGCTTGACCCCGCTCGCGTCGTCGAGGGTTCCGGCCGAGATCATCATCACGCCCGGCATCGCTTCGGCCTCGTCAAAGAGCGTCGAGCCGCACTGCGGGCAGAAGCTGCGCGACAGCACCTTGCCGCTGTCGCCGCGGTCGTCATAGGTCCTGGGCACGCCCGCCACAGACAGGGCCGGCTTGGGGACCGCGACGACGATATTGAACGCGCTGCCGGTCTGCTTCTGGCAATTACGGCAGTGGCAGACGCCGACAAAAACCGGCTCGGCCTCGGCCTGATAGCGCACCTGCCCGCACAGGCAGCCGCCGCTGAGTTTCATGGTTTTCTCCCTGCTCTCCTCA
>JBOHMF010000305.1:0-5650 GCA_050730055.1 Allostellaceae bacterium | reverse complement strand
CGCGCGCGGTGCGCAGCATCGGGCAGGGCGCGCTGGCGATCGATTTTGCGCTCTACACGCGGGTTCTGGGCTGGTCCCCCGAGATGCTCGGCGTGGTGATCGGCGCCGGTCTCGTGCTCAATGCCATCGTCACTGTCGTCATCGGCCCGCTCAGCGACCACTTTGGCCGCCGGGGTTTTATCCTCGGTTATGAGGGGATGTCGATCCTCACCGGGGTACTGGCGCTGTTCACCGCCGGACCCTGGGCGCTCGCCGTACTGGCAGCGCTCGCCGGCTGGGGACGCGGGGCCAACGGCGCGCCGGCCCTGTTTGGAGCGGTCGAACAGGCTTGGCTGTCGCGCACGATCGAGCGGCGGGATCTCAGCCGGGTTTTTTCCTATATGACCGCGGCCGGGTTTTTCGGCACAGCGATCGGTATGGCGCTGGGCGGTCTGCCGGCGCTGCTGGCGCCGTTCCTGCCCAGCGCGCTCGCCTATCGGCCGCTGTTCGGTCTTGCCGCGCTCGGCGACGTGATCTGTCTGATCGTCCTGGCGCACACGCCCGACCCGCCTGCCCTTGCCGAAACGGAGGAGGAAACGCGGCTGCCGCCGGCCCCAGAGGCGCAGGTGCGGCGGCAGGAGTACGGCCTTCTGGCGCGGTTGGCCGGTCTCAATGCGCTGAATGGGGTCGGCATCGGCCTTGTCGGACCGCTCCTGTCCTGGTGGTTTGCCGAGCGCTATGGCGTCGGGCCTGCCGCGATCGGGCCGGCGCTGAGCGTGGCGCTGCTTCTGTGCGGCTTCGCCTCGCTCGCGGCGGCTGTGGTCGTAAACCGGCTCGGCACGATCCGTCTGATCGTCGGGATGCGCGCTCTCGGTCTTGTCATGCTGGTGCTGCTCCCCTTTGCCCCGAGCTACCCGCTGGCAATGCTGGCCTACGGTCTGCGCCTCATTCTCAACCGCGGGACCGCGGGGCCGCGCCAGGCGCTGGCGGTGGGACTGGTGCGCCCGGATCGCCGCGGTCTCGCCGCCAGTGTCAACAGCTTCTCGATACAGTTGACGCGCTCGGTCGGGCCGGCGCTCGCCGGTCTGCTGTTTGGCGCCGATCTCCTGATGGCACCGTTTCTTCTCGGCGCCCTGTGCCAGGGGATCTATCTCGCCCTTTACGCCCGCGTGTTCAGGGCGCACGATCCGGTGCGCCGGAATTGACCTCGACAGCGCGGCGGCGAGCGGCGCGCGCAACGGTCATTTTGCCCCGTCTGCCTGGGCCGGCTAAAGCAGGAGGCCGAGCGCGGACGACGCAGTGAAACCTTGTCCGGTCGGAAATTTTCGCGAAGAGAGCGTGTCTTTGCCGGGATGCGCCGGCCCGGCCGGTTCAAGGAGCTTTGAGCGTTCGCGCTCGGGGAATATAGCTTGATTCCATAATCAAGGTTGACGAAAACCGGACCCTGCCGTTCCCTATGGCCTCTGCCATAAAGGATAGGGGAGGGTCCGATGATCACTCCGTCCTATGTCCGCACGATGACGGCCTACAACGCCGAGATGAACCGGCGGCTTTACGCGGCCGCCGGGCGGCTCGACGACACCGAGCGGCGGACCCAAAAGGGCGCTTTCTGGGGGTCGATCCACGGCACCCTGTGCCACATCCTGTGGGGCGATCGCATGTGGATGTCGCGCTTTGACGGCTGGCCAAAGCCCTCCGCCCCGATCCAGGAGAGCGCGCGGATGATCGAGGATTTTGCCGAGCTTGCTGCGGCGCGGGAAGAGGCTGACGGCGCCCTCGCGCTCTGGGCCGATAAGGTCGATGAAACCTGGCTCACCGAGGATCTGGTCTGGTTCAGCGGCGCCGCAAACCGCGAGATGCGCGCCAAAAAGCCGCTGCTCGTGACCCACTTCTTCAATCATCAGACCCATCACCGCGGCCAGGCGCACGCGCTCCTGACGGCGGCAGGGCAGGAGACCGGCGATACCGACCTGTTCCTCCTGATCCCCGCGGCCATCGCCTGATCCGGACAGCGGCGCCTCACTCGGCGGCCTGGGGCGGCACCAGCCCCAGCGAGCGGATGCGGGCGATCGCGCGGGCGCGCCGCACCCGCTCCCGGCCCGCTGCATAGTCGTGGAGCGTGGCGCGGTCGGCGGCGGGGACCGAGGCTTGCGTCGGCACCGCGCAGGCGGTCGGGCAACGCTTCACCCCGTGCTTCTCGATAAAGGCGGCGATCGCCGCTTCGCGTTCGTCCGCCAGCCGATCACCCGTCATCGGCGTCTCCCTCGGTTGCGTCTGCGTTCACAAGTAGGCGGCACGGCGCGGCACGGCGATCTCGGAGAGGGCTCAGCGATTCGCCCGCAATCCGGCAACGCGATTTGCCCCGCGCCGACCTCTCCCGCATGGTGCAGAGCGGCACCGGCAAATCCCGGATCGAGCGCGCCAAGCCTTGCCGCATGATGCCGATTCGTTCTCATCGCAAGCCGCCTGCGACGATGGACATAAGCCCGGTCCCTGCGCCAAGCTGCCACCCCCCGCACCGCCGTCGGCAGTGCCGGAGGCTGGCGGCATGGGGCGGATGGGGCGAGCCTACGCGGGTTCAAGAAGCGCCCGTGTGAGGCGGATCACAGGTGTCGAAAAAGTTCGGCAGGGAGCGCCGGCACAGCGGAGGAGAAGCCGATGACCTTTGAGGACATCCTCTACGACAAGCGCGACGGGATCGCGACGATCACGATCAACCGGCCGCGCGTGCTGAACGCTTTTCGCGCGCAGACCGTCGAGGAGATGATCGCCGCCTTTCGGGACGCCGACGCCGACGCCGCGATCGGGGTCATCGTGCTGACCGGCGCGGGGGATCGGGCCTTTTGCGCCGGTGGCGACAACGCCGCGCGCGACGGCGGTTATGGCGGGCGCGGCCTCATCGGCATGCCGATCGAGGAATTGCACGACGCGATGCGCGAGGCCAGAAAGCCCGTCATCGCCAAGGTCCAGGGTTATGCGATCGGCGGCGGCAACGTCCTGGCGACGGTGTGCGACCTGACCATCGCCGCGGACAAGGCGGTGTTTGGCCAGATCGGGCCGCGCGTCGGCTCGGTCGATCCGGGCTGGGGCACCGCCTATCTGGCGCGCGCCGTCGGCGAGAAGCGGGCGCGCGAGATCTGGTTTTTGTGCCGCCGCTACAGCGCCGGCGAGGCGTATGAGATGGGTCTTGTCAACAAGGTTGTGCCGGCCGCAGAGCTCGATGCCGAGGTCGAAAGCTGGTGCCGCGAGATCCTGGCCTTGAGCCCGACCGCGCTCGCCATCGCGAAGCGCTCGTTCAACGCCGACAGCGAGAACATCCGCGGCATCGGGGCGCTCGGCTTTGAGGCGCTGGCGCTCTATTACCAGAGCGCGGAGGCTCGGGAAGGGGTTGACGCCTTTATGCAAAAGCGCCCGCCGGACTTTCGCCAGGAAAGCAAGAAATAAGGAAAAGCCGGGGATGGCGCCCGCCCGCACGTGCTACAATCAACGTCCGTCTTCGCCGGGAACGCGATGCCTCGCCGCACCCTCGCCTTTCTCGCCGCACTGTGCCTCCTGGCGCTCGGGTTGCCGGCGCGGGCGGCGATGCCCACCGGCCAGCAGGTCCTCCACGTCCTCAACCGCCTCGCCTTTGGCCCGACCCCGGAGGATTTCCGCCACGTCAAGGCGATCGGGATTGCGGCCTATATCGCGGAGCAGCTTCATCCCGCGTCGATCCCCGAACCCTTTGCCCTGACCCTGCGTCTCGATCAGCTCGGCACGGAGAAGGAGGACGCCGTCGAATTGCGCCGGCTCTACGGGCCGCTGCGCCCAATCCTTGGCATCAAGCCGACGCCCGAAGAGCGCAAGGCGCAGCAGCAACGCGCCCGCATCGTTCTCGAACAGGCGCGCGCCGACCGGGTTCTGCGCGCGGTGATGAGCCGGCGCCAGTTGCAGGAGGTGATGGTCGATTTCTGGTTCAACCATTTCAATGTGTTTTTTGGCAAGGGTCTCGACCGCATCTGGATCGGCAACTATGTCCGCGAGGCCATCCGCCCTCATGTCTTTGGCCATTTCCGCGATCTTCTGCTGGCGACGGCAAAGAGTCCGGCGATGCTCGTCTATCTCGACAACACCCGCAACACCGCGCAGGGCAAGGGCGGGCCGGGGCTCAACGAGAACTATTCGCGCGAGGTGATGGAACTGCACACGCTTGGCGTCAATGGCGGCTACACCCAGGCGGATGTCATCACGCTCGCCCGCATCCTCACCGGATGGCGGCTCAACACACCGCGGGGCGGGCAGTTTCCAGCCTCGGCCGCGGTCTTTGTCGGCTCCCGCCACGATTGGGGTCCCAAGGTCTTTCTCGGCCACCGGATGACGGCGACCGGCAAGGCCGAGGGCGAACAGGCGCTCGCCATGCTGGCGGCAAGCCCGGCCACCGCCCATTACATCAGCTATGAACTCGCGCAGTATTTTGTCGCTGACGATCCCCCTCCGGCCCTCGTCGATCGGCTGACCCGGCGGTATCTCGCCAGCGACGGCGACATCCGGGCGGTGCTGGAGACCCTGTTCCAGAGTCCCGAGTTCTGGAACAGCACGGGGGACAAGTACAAGACGCCGTTCGAATACGTGATCTCGGCGGTGCGCGCGGCCGGCATCCCGGTCAACAATCCCCGTCCGCTGCTGGGTGCGATGGCCGCGCTCGGCGAACCGCTCTATGGTTGCCTGACACCGGACGGCTACAAGAACACCGAGGCCGCCTGGCTGTCGCCCGATGCGACCCTGCGGCGGATCGGTTTTGCCCTGGCCCTGGCGCGCGGCCATCTGCCGATCAGCGCCGCACCCGCCGGCAGCCCGTTTGTGCTGGTCTCGCAAGTACCGCCGAGAGGCCCGGTCGATCCGGCCCCGCTCGAAGCGATGTTTGGCGCAAGCCTCGGCGCGCGCACCCGCGCCGCGCTCAACGCGGCGCCGCCGGCGCTGCGGGCCGCGATGATCCTCGGCAGTCCCGATTTCATGATGCGCTAAGGGGAGCGACAGGAGATGCAGCGGCGCGAATTTCTGGGACTGGCGGGCGGCGGCATCCTGGCCGTGCGCGCCGGTGCGGCCCGCGCAGCCACGGAGGCGGGCGGGCCAAAGCGCCTCGTCGTCGTCATGCTGCGCGGCGCGATCGACGGCCTCAATGTCGTCGTCCCCTATGCCGAGAACGCCTATTACGAGGCGCGCCCGACGATCGCGATTGCCCGGCCGGGGATGACGGACGGTGTCCTGAAGCTCGACGCGCGCTTTGGCCTCAACCCGGCGCTCGCCGCCCTGATGCCGCTCTGGCAGGAGAAAAAACTCGCCTTTGTCCACGCCTCCGGCTCGCCCGACCCGAACCGCTCGCATTTTGAGGCGCAGTTCTACATCGAGAATGGCGCGCCCGGGGTCCATATCATCCAGGACGGCTGGATGAACCGGCTGCTGGCGGCGCTGCCCGGGCCGCACCCCCCGACCGAGGCGGTCAGCGTCGGCGTGACCCTGCCGCGCATCCTCTCGGGGCGGATGAAGGTCGCCAATATGCCGCTCGGTCCGGCGGCGACGCACAAACTGCCGGTCGAGGCGCCGGTTGTCGAGACCGCCTTTGACCGCCTCTATGGCGGCACCGGCGCGCTCGGCCGCGCCGATCGCGAGGGTCCGACGGCGCATGCCGAAC
>JBOHMF010000304.1:0-5656 GCA_050730055.1 Allostellaceae bacterium | reverse complement strand
ACCTCGAAGAGATGAGCCGGCAGCAGGTCCGGCTCCCGGTCATGCTCGGCGGCGCCGCGCTGACCCGGCGCTATGTCGAGGAGGATTGCGTCAAGGCTTACTCCGCCGGCCGCGTCGCCTACGCTCGCGATGCCTTTGACGGTCTCGCGCTGATGGACCGGATCAAGCGCGGCGGCTTTGACGCCTATCTCGCCGAGGTGCAGAAAAAGAACAAGGTTCGCCCCGCCGGCAACCGGCGTCGGCTTGGCGAGGCTGCCGCGGCGCGCCCGTTGCGGCCCCTCGATCTCGAGGACATCCGCCTGCGCCGCGCCGAACTCCACCGCGGTCTGCCGGTGCCGGTGCCGCCCTTCTGGGGCGCGCGCACGATTGCGCGCGTCACGCCGCGGGCGGTGGTGGCTTATTTGAACGAGCGCATGCTCTACCAGTTTCACTGGGGCTACCGGAAGGACGGGCGCAGTCTCGGCGAATACATGAAATGGGCGCGCGACGAATTGCGCCCGACCCTGAAGCGCATCTTTGACATCGCCGTCGCCGAGGAGATCCTGGTGCCGCAGGCCGCCTACGGCTATTGGAAATGCGCGGCCGAGGGCAACGATGTGATCCTCTATGACGAGAACGGCCGGCGCGAGGTCGCGCGCTTCTCGTTCCCGCGCCAGAACCGCGAGGGCGGACTCTGCGTCGCCGATTTCTTTCGCGATGTCGATGACGGGGAACGCGATGTCATCGGCTTGCAGGCGGTCACGATCGGGCCGCGCGCCTCGGAGGCCGCGCGCGAATGGTTCGCGCAGAACCGCTACCAGGATTATCTCTACCTGCACGGTCTCTCGGTCGAGATGGCCGAGGCATTGGCCGAGTACGTGCACCGGCGCATCCGCGGAGAATTGGGCTTTACCACCGAGGAGGCGCGCGATCTCGACGCGATGCTGGCGCAGGGCTATCGCGGCAGCCGTTATTCCTTCGGCTACCCGGCCTGCCCCAATCTCGCCGATCAAAGGCAGATTTTGGCTCTTCTGGAAGCTCAAAAGATCGGCCTCGCGCTTGGCGAGGAGGACCAGCTCGAACCCGAGCAATCGACCTCGGCGATCGTCGTCCCCCACCCGCAGGCGAAATATTTTTCGGTGTGAGGCGGGGGCGAGGGCGGAGATCCCGGCAGACCCCCGACGGGACTGGCGATGGGAATTCGCCTTTGCTGCACGGCCCTGTTAAACTTGCAGGTGATACCGCGCTCCCAGGCTTCCGATGCCCGCCGCTTCGTCGTGTCTTTATCAGGTTATCGGCGCCGACAACATACCGCTCGCCATGCGCTCCGCCTTCTGGCGCGATGCCAGCCTGCGGGGCCTTGAGATCCACGAGCCTGCCGATGCGGCGGGCGGGCCGTTTGACGCCAACATCCGCAGGCTGATCGCACCGGAGGGACGGCTGATCGATCTGCGCACGATCTCCGGGGGGCTCGGGCGTACGTCGAGGCTGTGCCGCGCCGACGGGATCGACGACATCGTGCTCATCCTGACGCTCAGTGGCGACGGTGCCGGCTGGTTTGGCGATCCGGATCAGGCCACGAGGCTGAGCGCCAACCGCAGTCTCCTGCACCTGCGCGACGAGGGCCGCCCGTTCGCCGTCCGGTGGACCAGGGCCGACAACCACACGCTGCACCTCGATCTGCCGCGCGCCGACTTTGACAAGCGGACGCTGAACCGCATTCTTGCCGGCAATGGTGCCTGGTTGTCGTCGGGCGGTCTCGCCCCAATGCTGGCGGCGCAGATGCGCGCGCTGGCCGAGATCGCGCCCAACCTCGATCCGGCGGCGCGCGCGGCCGGACTGAGCGCGGTGCTCGATCTCGCGGCCACGGTACTGCGGCTGGAATTCGGGTCCGCTTCGCCGGAGAGCGAGGTCTGCGAGGACGGCATGCTGATCGCCGCCCAGGCGCTGATCCGCCGGCGGTTTGCCTCGCCCGATCTGTCACCCGAAGAGATCGCGCACCGGCTTGGCTGCTCGCGCGCGCATCCCTATCGCCTCTTCGCCCGCCACGGGCTGACCGTCGCCGGGTATCTGCGCGAAACTCGACTGCAACGCTGCCGCGCCGCCCTGGCCGCCGCCGGACCGCGCGAGATGGTCGGCGACATCGCCTTTCGCTGCGGTTTTGACAATCCGGTCTATTTTGCGCACCTGTTTTATCAGCGCTTTGGCATGCGCCCAAGCGAGGCGCACGCCGCCGCGGCCGAAAAGTAAGCGCCGGCCGGGCCCGCGCCGGCCCGCGCCGTCAAATTGAGACGCAATCGATAGAGTTCTGAGACGCGATCGCTCACGGCGCGCCTCCGCCAGCCGCACAATAGCGCGCGACAGGCCGATCCGCCGCGCGGCCAGCCGGATTTTCCGCGGGCCTGCGCACGCCCTGTTTTGGCGCGGGCGTGACGCAAAGGTTGCCGCACAACACGCATGGGAGAGACGATCATGAAAGGCGCAACACTGGCGCTGGCTCTGGCAGGCGCGGTTCTCACAGCGTCGCCGGCGCTTGCCACGCCAATCACCTACATCGAGCAGGTCACGGCCACAGGCAGCCTCAGTGGGGTCGCGTTCACCAACGCCAGCATCGTGCTGACGACGCCCAGCGATACGGCCAATGTTATCCCGGGCCAATTCCCATTCTCCTTCACCAATGTCGGAACCGCGACGGTCAGCGTGAACGGCGGTCCCGCGGCGACCTTCAGTAACCCGATAACCGTCATCGCCGACCACCATAACCAGGGTGTCGCTTTCTTCGATATCGGCAGTGATTTGCTTTTTATAAGCAATACATCATTTGCCACCTACGATCTGACGACCCCCATCGGACCGATTTCCGGAGCTCCTTTTTCAGAGTTCATGGTCGATTACCCAACCAGCGACGGTCCCTTTATCGTGTCCAGCATCCTGGGCAACACCGCGACCTTTACTGCGACGACATCATCGGCCGTCCCGGAACCCTCTTCGCTGGCGCTGTTCGGCGGCGCGCTGCTCGGCCTCGGCTCGCTGCGTCGCAGACGTGTCTGCTAGCCGCTCAGCTCTGCGATGCAACATCGGAAACAGGCAAAAATTAAGGAGGGCGTGATGCGCGTTTTGCTTGGATTTATGAGCGCCGTTGTGCTTGGCGCAGCAGGGGCAATCTCGGGGACATCCCCGGCATTGGCCGTTCCGATCACCTATACCGGACAGCTCACGGCCACGGGCAGCCTTGGCGGGGCTGCCTTCACCAACGCCAACGTCGTGCTGACCCTGCATACCGATACGGCCAACGTCACCGGCGGACCGACCGTATTCACCGTCACGGGCCCGGCAACGCTCAGCATTGCCGGCGGCGCGCCGGTGGCCTTCACCGACACGATTGGCGCGGTCTCCGTTCCGGCTGTCCCCACGGTAGGATTTTCCGATTTCACGCTGGCTCGCGCGATATTGGGGGTCAACAGTCCTGCATTTTCAACGTACATGCTGAAGACTGCCATCGGACCCGTAACCAGCAACAGCGGGTTCACTCAGAGGGTATCGTTTCCGACGGCCGGCGGGGCTTTTGTCATAATCCAAGATTTCGCTCCCTTTGTATTCACTGCCACCACTGCGGTACCAGAACCGTCCATGGCAGCGCTTTTTGGCGCTGGCTTGCTCATGCTGGGGATCGCGGCGCGTCGCAGGCGGCCCGCCTGAGCGTTCCCGCGAGATGATTTGAACACGCTGTGAGGACACATCATGACACCGCAACAGGTGGATCAGGTTCAGAAGAGTTTTGCGAAAGTTGTGCCGATCGCCGATCGGGCGGCGGCGCTGTTTTACGCCCGCCTGTTTGAGAAGGCCCCCGCAGCACGCGCTCTGTTCCACGGCGACATGCGCCTCCAGGAACAGCGGCTGATGACGGCCATCGCGATGATCGTCAGCAGCCTCAACCGGATCGAGCAAATCGCCCCGATGGTGCGCGCGCTCGCCCGCCGCCACATCGCCTATGGCGTGCGCCCCGAGCATTACCCGGCCGTCGGCGCGACCCTCTTATGGACCTTGGAGCAGGGACTGGGCGACGAGTTCACCCCGGCGCTGCGCGATGCCTGGGCGGCGGCCTATGCCATCTTGTCGGAGTTGATGATCGCCGCCGCCTATCCGGAGCAGCGTCAGGTCGCCTGAGAGCGACCGGCTGCTTTTCTGCGGCGCTCGCGCTCTTCGCGCTGCCGCTGCCCGGCCTCTTGGGGCGGCGCCGCCGACTGGCGAACTGACCGGTCCGTGCAAGCGGGAATCCGAAGATTTCAGCCTCTTACCCCCGGATCAAGTCAAGGGCGGGCTCTGGGTCCCCGCTTTCGCGGGGCCGACGACCCTCTCAAATCGATAGGGAGTTTGCCCCAGCGGGTTCCGCGTCCCGGCCTTGCGCCTGGCGAGGAGGACCAGCGCGGTCCCGAGCCATCGACCTCGGCCACCATCGCCCACCCCCGCAGGCAGAACATTTTTCGGTGCGGTTTGGGGATGCGGGAGCGTTGCCGTGCGAAAAAATAAGGATCGTCTCACGATAATGCCGCAAAGTGGCATTACCTTTTGGGTTCCGCCCGGTCCGCGCGGATCGGGCTTCGCAAGGGAGCAGCGCATGGTTCGCAAATTCCTGGTGGCGATCGCCTTTGCCCTCGGGACGCTGGCCCTGTCGGCGGGCGTCCAGCCCGCGCACGCCGCCTGGCGCGGCGGCTGGGGCTGGCATGGCGGCGGCTGGCACGGTGGCGGCTGGCACCGCGGCTGGGGTTGGCGTGGCGGCTGCTGCTGGCGCGGCGGCTGGGGTTGGCGCGGCGGCGGCTGGGGCTGGTATCGTCCGGGCTGGCGCGCCGGCTGGTATGGTCCCGGCTGGGGCTATCGTGCCGGCTGGTGGGGCTGGGGACCGGGCTGGGGCGTCCGGGTCTGGTAGCGCCGCCAGACGGCATAGAGCTGTCCGCAGCGATGACGGCAAAGAGGCCGGCTCCTGCCGGTCTCTTTGCTATCCGCACTTGGAATAATCGCAACTCGTGCACTGGTCGCAGCCTTCGAGCCGGATCAGGGCCGCCGCCCCGCATTTGGGACATTGCGCGCGGCGCCGCGAGGCGCCCGGCGCCTCCGCGGCGGGCGGCCCCATCGGCTCCGGCGGGTTGATCAGCCGGGCGGAGAGAGCCGGGTCAAGCCGCTGCCGCGCGGGCGGCGGCAGAAAGCCGATCGCGATCAGGTGCTGCTCGATGACCTCGCCGATCGCCGCGAGGAGCGAGGGCACATAGCGCCCGCTCATCCACGCCCCGCCGCGCGGGTCAAACACCGCCTTCAGTTCCTCGACGACAAACGACACATCCCCGCCGCGGCGGAAGACCGCGCTGATCATCCGCGTCAGCCCGACCGTCCAGGCGTAATGCTCCATGTTTTTCGAGTTGATAAAGACCTCAAACGGACGGCGCCGGCCATCCTGGACAATGTCATTGATCGTGATGTAGAGCGCGTGCTCGCTTTCCGGCCAGCGCAGCTTGTAAGTCTGGCCGGGCAGCGCCTCGGGCCGGGAGAGCGGCTGGGTCATATAAACGACGCCGCCCGCCTCGAACACGTCCTGCGGCTTGGCCGGTGCCCGCGCCGGCGGCGGCAGCGGCAATTCCGCCTGGCGCGGCGCGCGCAGCGCAGCCGGGGAAGCCGCCGGACC
>JBOHMF010000303.1:0-5657 GCA_050730055.1 Allostellaceae bacterium | reverse complement strand
ACCCCCGCCAGAACGAGAAAGATGACGATAAAGACATAGGCGAGCGGGGTGGCGAAATAGCCCGCCAACTCGCGCCGGAAGATCGTGGCAACATGGCTCATCAGGCGACAGCGGACAGGGCGGGGGTGGTGGTGATGTCGCGAAACACGTCGTCGAGACGGCCGCGCTCGACCCGCAACTCGCCGATCGCCCAGCCCCGCGCCCGCGCCATCTCGGCGACCGCGGCGAGGGGTGCGGCGCGCTCGCGCGGGAACAGCACCAGTGCCGGGCCGTCGCCGTCGTCCATCCGCTCGATCGCGGCGACCGCGGGGAGCTGCGCCAGTTCGGCCGCGATCGCGCTGCGCTCCGGCTCGGCGATGCTGAGGCGCAACGCGCCCTCCCAGCGCGAGCGCGCGCGCAAGGCGGCCGGGGTGTCGTCGGCGAGGAGACGGCCGCGGGCGATGATGATTGCCCGGCTGCACACCGCCTCGACCTCTTCCAGAAGATGGGTCGAGAGGATGATTGCCTTCTCCGCCTGCAACGCGGCGATGACCTTGCGCATCTCGTGCTTCTGGTTCGGATCGAGACCGTCGGTCGGTTCGTCGAGGAGGATGACGGGAGGATCGTGCAGCAGCGCCTGCGCCACCCCGACGCGGCGCTTGTAGCCTTTTGACAGGGTCTCGATCGGCTGGTTGAGGACCTCGTCGATATGGATCATCTCGACAATACGGCCGATCCGCCGCCGCTTGTCGATGCCGGAAAAACCGCGGATGCGGGCGATGAAGTCGAGAAAATCGGCGGGCGTCATGTCGGGATAGGCGGGCGCGCCCTCGGGCAGATAGCCGATTGCGCGTTTGGCCGCAATCGGCTCCTTGGCGATATCATGGCCGCAGATGACCGCGGTGCCCAAATCGGGGGCGAGAAAGCCGGTGATCATCTTCATCGTTGTCGATTTGCCGGCGCCGTTGGGGCCGAGAAAGCCCAGCACTTCGCCCGGCGGAACGATGAAGGAGATATCATCGACGGCGACGAGAGAGCCAAAGCGCTTGCACAGATGCCGGACATCCAGCATGGGAACCACCCCCCAAGGGCGGCTCCTTTCTGCCCCCTCGCGCTCTTCGCCGCACCGCGACGCAACGGCGCAGCCCTCGCCGCGAGGCTCGGCTATGGCGCCGGTGTCAGCAGCGGCTCGATCTCGGCGATGATGCGCGGGTCGCGCGGCGGGACCTGCGCCGGCCAGGCCCCTGCCAGCGCCCCATCCGGGCCGATCAGGTACTTGTGAAAGTTCCAGCGCGGGGTGCCAGCCTCGCCCAGGTTCTCCGCGATCCAGTGATAAAACGGATGGGCGTCGGCGCCGATCACCCGGCTCTTCTGCGCAAGCGGGAAATCGACCCCGTAACGGGTCTGGCAGAAGGCGGCGATCTCGGCCTCGGTGCCCGGTTCCTGCCGGCCGAAATCATTGGAGGGCACGCCGAGCACGACAAGGCCGCGCGCGCGATAGCGCTGCCACAGCGCCTCGAGCTCGGCATATTGCGGCGTATATCCGCAGTAGGAGGCGGTATTGACGACAAGGATCGGCCGGCCGCGCCAGGCGCCCAGCGGCAGCGCGCCGCCGTCGAGGGCAACAAACTCGAACCGATAGGCGTTTTCTTCGGCAGACATCGGGGAACCTCGCGGAGAAGCCTGCGCCCTGGGGAGGGTTGGCGCAGGGAGGCGATCGGCGGGTACAATAGCGCGTGCCGGCATGGCGTGCAGCCGCGCTGTTGCTCCCGTTGGGGTGATCGCCGACAGTGGCGGGGTTGATGCCAAAAGTCCGGTAGGGATGGATCTTGCATTTTTTATAAAAGGCATCGTGGTCGGCCTGGTCATCGGCGTGCCGGTTGGTCCGGTCGGCATCCTGTGCCTGCGCCGGACGATCTTTGACGGCCGGCTTGCCGGTCTTGCCTCCGGCTTTGGGGCGGCGAGCGGAGATGCGCTGTTCGGGGCGATTGCCGGCTTTGGCCTGACCGCGGTATCGGACCTGCTGCTCGGCTATCAGGACTGGCTGCGCTTTGCCGGCGGCTGCTTTCTGCTCTATATCGGCGGCAGCGCGATCATGCGCGAGCCGCAGGCCAGGCTCGGCGAGCGCTGCGATTCCGGGGGGATGGTGCGCAATTACGCCTCGACTTTTGTGCTGACGATTGCCAACCCGGTGACGATCCTCGCCCTCCTTGGCATCTTCGCCAGCCTCGGTCTGGCAGGGCGGGATGCCACCTGGGTGCGGGTGGGTCTGCTGGTGTCCGGTGTCTGGGCCGGGTCGCTGTCGTGGTGGCTGGGGCTGTGCCTTGGTGCGAGCGCATTCCGGGCCTCCTTTGACGCCCGGCTGCTGGCCTGGATCAACCGCGGCTCGGGCGGCGTCCTGCTCCTCTCCGGGGCGGGGCTGCTGGCGCTGCTGGTGTTCCGGCACATCGTCTGATCCGCCGCCGCGCGATCTGCAACCCAGGGGGATGCCGTGGTCTATCTGCCGTCCGTTTTTACCGAAGCGCGCCCGGAGGTGCTGATCGCGCATATCGAGCGCTACGATTTCGCTCTGCTGGTGAGCCATGACGGAGCAGGATTGCAGGCGAGCCGCATCCCCGTTCTGCTCGCGCGGGAGGGGGATAGGCTCACCCTGCAAGGCCATCTCGCGCGCGCCAACCCGCAGGTCTCCCACCTCGCCGCGGGGGGTGAGGTGCTGACGGTTTTCACCGGGCCGCACGCCTATGTGTCGCCGACCTGGTATCAGGCAGGGCCGAGCGTCCCGACCTGGAACTATGCCGATGTCCACGCTTACGGCACGGCGCGTCTCGTCGCCGAGAACGGGTGGCTGCGCGACCTCCTGCACCGCCTGTCCGAGCGCCACGAGAGGGGTAATCCAACCCCCTGGCGGATGGCCGACCAGCCACCGGATTATCTGGCGATGATGGTGAAGGGGATCATCGGGTTTGAGATCGCCGTCACCCGGCTCGAAGGCAAATACAAGCTGAGCCAGAACCGCCCGGCGGGAGATCGGCCGCGGATCATCGCCGCGCTCGATGGGCGCGGTGACGGCGACGCCCAGGCTGTCGCCCGGCTGATGCGGGACCGGGAGCAGGGCTGAGCGGGGTTGTGCGGGTTTGGGCACGGATGTTTTGCCGGCACTTTTTCCTTCTTCTCCCCCGCTCGCAGGGGAAGAGGAGAAACAGGAGCGGTGCGGTTTTGCGGACGGGTCCAGTGAAGTCGGCTTAGACGCTTGATGATGCTGATGCAGCGGTCGTGGGCCTGGCTCCGGCGGTGCGGGGCTGTCGTGCTCCTGTGTCTCCTGTTTGCGGCAGCGGCGCGGGCAGCCAGCCCGTCCCCACCTCCGCAGGCGGCGCCGGCGCAGCCGCCCTCGGCCGCCGAGATCAGCGCCGTTCTCAAGACCTTGCAGGACCCCCAGGCGCGCGTGCGGCTGATCGGGGAGTTGCGCGTCCTGCTCGCGGCCACGCGCAGTGCGACGGCACCATCGGCCGCGCCCGCGGTGATGCCAAAGGCGCCGCCCGCGGCCACGCCAAAGCCGGCACCCGATGCGTGGGCCCGGCTGTCGCAACGGCTTGATGCGCTGGCCGGCCAGTTCCTCGCCGGGGCGGCGGTCGTCCTCGATGCTCCTATGCTGATCTTCTGGGCGCATCGGCAGATCACCACGCCGGAGCTGAGCCGGCTGTGGATTGCCAATGGTGAAGCCTTTCTTCTCGTCTTTGGCATCGCCGCGGCGCTCGAAGCGGTGCTGCGCTGGATGATGGCGCTCCTCCTGCCTCGGCTGCCGGTTCGGCGCGGTGATCACCTGCCGGTCCGCGCCGGTTTTGCCCTGATGGGCTTCATCCTCGATCTGGTGCCGATCCTCGTCTTTGCCGTCACGGCCTACACCGTGCTGGCGCTGATCCTGACGCCCTATACCGCGGGACGCACCACGCTCTGGGTGCTGATCACGGCGACCGTCGAGGTGCGCGCCATTCTCGCGGCAGCGCGAGCGCTGCTGCTGCCGATCAACGGCGGCGCCCATTTCGTCCCGCTCGGCGAGGACACGCGCAACTATCTCTACACCTGGACCCGACGCTTTGCCGGCTGGGCGATCTTTGGTTACGCCATTCCCGCGGCGGCCTGGTGGCTCGGCGTCCCCGGCGCGCTCTACGCGCTGATGTTGAAGCTGGCCGCTCTCGGATTGGCGATCCTGGCGGTTATCTTTGTCTTGCAGAACCGCGCCACGGTGACGCGGTGGATCGCCGGCCCCACGGATCGAGCCGACGGCCCGGCATCGTCAGACTGGCGGCGCATGCGCAAGAGCCTCGGCGAGATCTGGCACGTCCTTGTCATCCTCTACATCGCCGGCTTTTACGCGATCTACGCGCTGCGCCTCGAAGGCGGCTTTGCCCATGGGGTGCGCGCGACAGCGCTCAGCCTCCTTGTCGTGATCACGGCGCGGGTCCTGGTGTACGTTCTGCACGCGCTGAGCCGGCACGGCGTTGCTCTCGGCCCCGGCGCGGAGACCCGCTTTCCGACCCTCGACCAGCGTACCAATCGCCATCTTCCGCTGCTGACCGGGCTGGTCGCCCTGCTCGTCTATGTCTTCGCGGCCTTTGTGATTGTGCAAATCTGGGACATTCAGTCCTTTGCCTGGTTTGGCACGACCCTCGGCCGGCGCGTGATGGCAGGCGCGTTCTCGATCGGCGCGGTGCTCGTCGCCGCAACCCTCGCGTGGGAGGTCTTTTCGGCGGCCATCGAGCGCCGCATCAGGACGATGAGCGGGGACGGCGCGACGCAGCGGGCGCGCCTGCGCACTTTGTTGCCGCTGCTGCGCACCACCGTGTTCATCGCGATCGTGATCATCGCCGCCCTCACCGTCCTCTCCCAGTTGGGGATCGATATTGCGCCGCTTCTGGCCGGCGCCGGAGTGGTCGGCGTGGCGATCGGCTTTGGCAGCCAGGCGCTGGTCAAGGATGTCATCACCGGACTGTTCATCCTGATCGAAAATCAGTTGGCGGTCGGCGATATTGTCGATCTTGGCCAGGACCACATCGGCGGCGTCGAGGCGATCACGGTGCGCACGATCCGACTGCGCGACCAGGCCGGGATCGTTCATATCGTGCCGTTCAGCGCGGTGACGACGGTCAAGAACCTGAGCCGTGATTTTGCCTATTACGTCGCCCGCATCGCGATTTCCTACGGCGAGGATGTCGATCGGGTGGTCGAGATCCTGCGCGGGGTCGGCAAGGAATTGATGGCCGACGAGGCTCTGCGGCCACTGATCCTTGATCCCTTCGACTATCGGGGCGTCGATGCGCTCGATGCCGGTTCGGTTGTCCTGCTGGTGCGCATCCGCACTCTGCCGGCCCAGCAGTGGGCGGTCGGGCGCGCCTTTAACCGGCTCGTCAAAATCGCCTTTGACAAGCACGGCGTCAGCCATGCCTGATGGTCTCAGCCGCCGCGGGCGAGTGTCTCGGCCGCCTCTTCGTCGGGGCAGGCGAGCACCGCCTCGGCGACCGGACGGGTGAACCCGGCACGGGCGAAGGCGGCGAGCTCGCGGACCGGATCGGCAGGGCCGCGCCGATAGGGACCGAGCCGGCGGCGGCGGGCAAAGGCGTAGGCGGCGGCGAGGTCGGGTTCGGCCCCGCTGTCGGCGAGCGTGCCGAGCGCCTCTGCCG
>JBOHMF010000302.1:0-5688 GCA_050730055.1 Allostellaceae bacterium | reverse complement strand
GTTCACCAAGAAAGAACACCTGGAACTGCAACCCATCGAGCAAGATGGCTATGAAAAATATTTTTTGCAAGTCGAATGAGCGAAGCCCGCAGGCGTCAAGATTTTGATAAAGTGACCAATCTGCCGGGATGAGTGGGCGCGGCTCAGGGTGCGATCTTCTCCCGCGTCGCCACCTATAGCGGCAGGGCGCCGCCGGGAAAGGCGAGGATCGGCACGCTCGCACCCTTCTCCAGGGCGGGCGCGTGCGGCGGGCGGATGATGAGACAATCGGCGGCGGCATGGAGCCGCATCATCGAGCTGTCCTGGGTCTCAAACGGCGTTGCTTCAAGGATACCGTCGGCGGCGCGGACGAGGCGGGCGCGCAGATAATCCTGGCGCCGGTCATTCCGGCGCAGTGCGGCGCCGGTGCGCGCCAGGAGCGGCGGCTCGGGCGGCGCGGCAAGACCCGAGAGCCGCTCGATCGCCGGCTTCAGAAACAACAAGGCGCAAACCATTGTCGAGACCGGGTTGCCGGGCAGCCCGATCACCGGCGCGCCGCGGTAGCGGCCGACCATCAGGGGCTTTCCCGGCCGCATCGCGATCTGCCAGAAATCGAGATCGAGACCGTCGGCGGCCAGAACCTCGCGCACAAGATCATGCTCTCCGACCGAGACCCCGCCGGTCGTCGCCAACAGATCAACCCCGTTCGTCGCGGCGGCGATGCGGCGCAGGGCCGCCGGGTCGTCCGGCGCGTTGCCGACCGAGACGGCGATCCCGCCGCAGGCCGCGACAAAGGCGCAGAGCGCGAGGCTGTTCGAACTGACGATCTGGTGCGGCCCGATCGGTTCTCCGGGCATGACGATCTCGTCGCCGGTCGAAAGGATCGCGACGCGCGGCCGGCGATGGACAGAGAGCCACGGGTGGTTCATCGCCGCGAGGAGGCCCACGTCGCGCGCGGTCAGACGCTTGCCGGCCTTTAGCAGGATTTCGCCTTCGCGGAAATCGAGACCCTCGCGGCGGACATGGCGCCCGCGCGCTGCCCCCTCGCGGATCGTGACCCGCTCGCCCTCCCGCGTCGCGTCTTCCTGGATGACGACCGTATCGGTGCCCTGCGGCAGCGGCGCCCCGGTAAAGATGCGGGCTGCCTCGCCCGCGCCGACATGGCCGCCAAACCCGGTCCCGGCCGGCACCTCGGCGACAATTTTGAGATCAACGGGGATGACGGCGAGATCCTCGGCGCGCACCGCATAGCCGTCCATCGCCGAGGCTGCGAAGGGCGGCTGCGTGCGGCGCGCCGCGACATCCTCGGCGAGCACCCGGCCGAGGCCGTCGGCGAGCGAAATCTGCTCGGGCGGCAGGGCGGCGAGCGGCGCCAGGAGCCGCGCCAGCGCTTCCTCGACCGGGATCATGACGGCGCCTCCCAGGTTCCCGATTTGCCGCCGGTCTTGCGCAGGAGGCGCAGATCGGTGACGACCATAAAACGGTCGATCGCCTTGCACATATCGTAGATCGTCAAGGCGGCGATACCGGCCGCGGTGAGCGCTTCCATCTCGACGCCGGTGCGGCCTTTCAATTTGCAGGTCGCGGTGATCGCGACCGCTGAGCGTTCGGGATCGCAGGCGAGATCAACGGCGACCGAGGTGAGCGCCAGCGGGTGGCACAGCGGGATCAGCTCGGCCGTGCGCTTCGCGGCCATGATCCCGGCGATCCGGGCGGTCGCCAGGACATCGCCCTTTGGCAGATCGCCCGCCATGATGTGCGCCAGCGTTTCCGGCCGCATCGCGACGCGCGCGCCGGCGACCGCAACCCGCTCGCTCTCGGCCTTGTCCGAGACATCGACCATGTGGGCGTGGCCGGCGGCGTCGAGATGGGTGAGTTCCGACCGCCGCAAGAGCCGCCGTGTCGCCGCCGCGACATCCCCCTCGCGCATCAGCGCTTCGCCGACGAGAAAAGCGCCGGCTCCGGCCGCGGCGAGGCGATCGAGGTCCTCGGGATTTCTGATCCCGCTCTCGGCGACGATGATCCGTCCGGGCGGCACCAGCGGCGCCAGCGCCTCGGTGATAGCAAGGTCAGTCTTGAGGGTGCGGAGATTTCGATTATTGATGCCGACGAGTTGCGCATCAAGCATGAGCGCGCGCTCCAGTTCGGCGCGGTCATGCACTTCAATGAGCACGTCGAGATCGAGTTCACCCGCCGCCGCGGCGAGTTCGCGGGCCTGCGCATCGCTGAGCGCGGCGATGATCAAGAGCACGCAATCGGCGCCGACAACCCGGCTCTCGACGATCTGGTAAGGGTCGAGAATAAAATCCTTGCGCAGCACCGGCAGCGGGACGGCGGCGCGCGCGGCGATGAGATCGGCCGCACTGCCCTGAAAATAGGGCGCGTCGGTCAGGACCGAAAGACACGTCGCGCCGCCCGCCCGATAGGCCCGCGCCAGGGCCGGCGGGTCAAAATCGGGGCGGATCAGCCCGCCGCTCGGCGATGCCTTTTTGATCTCGGCGATCAGGGCCGGACGACCCGCCGCGATCTCGCCTTTGAGCGCCGCCGCAAAGGGGCGCCGCGGCAGCGCCTCAGACAGGCGGGCGCGCAGCGCGGCTTCCGGAGCGTGGGTCCTGGCGCGGGCAATCTCGGCGCGCTTTTTGGCGCAGATTTCGGCAAGCACGTCCGGCATCACATCATTCCGTTGGTCAAAGCGACCAGATCGCGCAGCACCCGCCGCGCCGCGCCCGAATCAATCGCTTCGACGGCCAGCGCGAGGCCGGCGCCAAGATCGGCGGCGCGGCCGGCGACGAGAAGCGCCGCGGCGCTGTTCAGCAGCACCACGTCGCGCAACGGTCCCGGCGCGCCTTCCAGGAGATCGCGCATCAGCCGGGCATTGTGCTCCGGATCGCCGCCTTTCAGGTCATCGATCCGTGCCGGCGGCAGCCCGTAATCCCCGGCGTCGATCTCGAAAGTCTTGACCTCGCCGTTGTCGAGCGCGGCGACCGTCGTTCTTCCTGTCGTGGTCAGCTCATCGAGACCGTCGCCGTGCACGACCCAGGCGCGCTCGCTGCCGAGCCGGCCCAGGACCTCGGCCATCGGCCGCACCCACTCGGGGGCAAAGACGCCGACCAGTTGCCGTCTGGCGTGGGCCGGGTTCGACAGCGGCCCCAGCAGGTTGAAGATCGTCCGCGTGCCCAGTTCGACGCGCGTCGGGCCGACGTGCCGGGTCGCGCTGTGATGGCGCGGGGCCATCAGAAAGCCGATGCCGATCTCCCACAAGCAGCGGCGCACCAGGGCGAGATCGGCGTCGATATCGACGCCCAGCGCCTTCAGCACATCGGCCGACCCCGAGTGCGAGGACAGGGCGCGGTTGCCGTGCTTTGCCACCGGCACGCCGCAGCCGGCGATGACCAGCGCCGCCGCGGTCGAGATGTTGAAGCTGCCCGAGCCGTCGCCGCCGGTGCCGCAGGTGTCGAGCGCGCCGGGCGGCGCCTCGATCGCCAAGGCCTTGGCGCGCATGATGCGCGCCGCCCCGGCAATCTCGGCGACACTCTCGCCGCGCACCCGGAGCGCCATCAGAAAGGCGCCCATCTGCGCGGGTGTCGCATCGCCGCTCATGATCGCGTCAAAGGCGGCCTCGGCCGCGGTCTCATCGAGCCGCTCGCCGGCGGCGACGCGGGCGAGAAACGGCTTCAGATCGTTGTCTCGGCCGCTCACGCCGCCGCTCCGCAAAACAAGGTTCTCATGCCCGCACCATATCGCCTTCGCCGCCGGACGGAAACCGCGGGCAGCGCTCAGCCCGCAATCGGGCGGGCGGGGTTGCCGGCGACGGTCGCGCCGGCGGCAACATCGCGGGTCACGACGCTGCCGGCTCCGATGATCGCGCCGTCGCCGACCGTCACCCCGGGCAGCAGGATCGCACCGCCGCCGATCCAGACATGACGGCCGATCCGCACCGGCCGGCCGGCTTCGAACCCCTGCTTCCGCAGAGACAATTCGCGCGGGTGGTCGGCGGCATAGATCTGCACGGCCGGCCCGATCTGCGTTCCCTCCCCGATCGTCACCGCGCCGACATCGAGGATCACACAGTTGAAATTGAGAAAGACCCCGCTCCCGAGCCGGATGTTAAAACCGTAATCGCAATAGAACGGCGGACGGACAAAGGCACCCTCGCCGATCTCGGCAAGACCTTCGCCGACGAGTTGCCGCAACTCGGCTTCCGAGCGCGCGAGCGGGGCGTTGTAGCGGGCGAGCCAGGCGCGGGTTCTCGCCCGCTCGGTCTCCAGTTCCGGATCGTCCGCGCGGTAGAGCGCGCCGGCGAGCATTTTTTCCTTTTCGGAAGGCATGGGTCTCACGTCTGGGGGATTGCCGGGTTGGTCGGAAGGTGGGTCGAGGCGATTGGTGCGGAGCGTCGAGCAACTTGGGGTGGACCCGATCACGTGACGCGGATACAATCCCACCCCACCGCTTGCGGTATCCACAAGGCTGCTCGACTGGAAAGAACTGTCCAATGAAACGCTTGCTGCTGGTTGGTGCTGCCATATTCTTGCTGGCGGTTCAAACTGCCAATGCAAAAGGTTGTCTCGAAGGCGCGGCGTTGGGGGGCGTTGCCGGACATATGGCCCACCACACATTTCTCGGCATCTTTGGCGGGTGCGCTGGTGGACTGTATGTACATCATCTATACACCAAGTGGAAGAGAAGGCATCCGAACGGCACCATGAACGATTTTGTTTCTGAAAACAAAGACCATCTGCCTGCAGGATGGGCAGAGCGTTTGAATACTGTGGGTGACAGCAAACTGCCGGCAGGCAGGAGCAAATAACCATCCGGGTCGGAGGGCCGCGCTCTCTCCGAAAGACGCGATTGCGCCGGGAGCGGAGGTTCAACCCGCGATGCCATCTGCGAGGATTGCAGCCCGGGCGAGGCTGTGATAGCGTTCGCGGCATGGCTCGTTCCGACCAGTCCGGCATGTGGCGGCGGCCCGTCTAAACGGGCGGCTGGCATTTGTCTTTTCCCTCAACAGGCCGCCGCGGAGTTTCCGGCGGCCTGTTCAATTCTGATCCCCCGGATCTCCCCATCAGCAGCCATCCGCACAGGAGATCCCGATGCAAGCGAGCGAGTACCTGAGCGCCGGCGGCGTCCGCATCCGCCGCGAAACCCATCAGCGCACCTACCGCCCGGCCGAGACCGCGCTGGGCCTTGCGCTCGACGAGCGCCGCGGCGTCCTGTTCTCGTCAAGCTTTGAGTTCCCCGGCCGCTACACGCGCTGGGACATGGGGTTTGTCGATCCCCCGCTCGCCATCGCCGCGCGCGCTCGCGCATTTTCGATCGCAGCCCTGAATGAGCGCGGTGCGGTGCTGATCCCGGCGGTCGCCGCAGCGCTGTCCGGTCTCGCCGAGACCCGCATCCTGGCAAACGAACCCGACCAGATAGCGGGCGAGGTCGCCGCGACAGACAAGCGGTTTCCGGAGGAGGCGCGCTCGCGCCAGCCCTCGGTGTTCACAGTGCTGCGCGCGCTGATCGCGCTCTTCGCGAGCCCCGAGGACCCGCATCTCGGTCTCTACGGCGCCTTTGGCTACGATCTCGTCTTTCAGTTTGAGCCGATGCCGCTCACCCTGCCGCGCCCCGATGATCAGCGTGACCTGGTCCTTTACCTGCCCGACGAGATCCTGATCGTCGATCACATGCGCCAGCAGGCCGCGGTCCACCGCTACGAGTTCACCG
>JBOHMF010000301.1:0-5723 GCA_050730055.1 Allostellaceae bacterium | reverse complement strand
GGACCATGCGGAGGGGCGTGCGCCGGGCGCGCGAGCGGCGGCGCGGCCGGTTGCGCCCCGGGTGGTTGCGCCCCGGGTGGTTGCGCCCCTGGGCGGCCGCGCGGGGCGGCCTGCGCGGTCAGCACCGCTGTGACCGAGAGGACGCCGGGGAGCGCCTCGACCGCCTTCTCGGCCTCTTTGCGCAACCCTTCGAGACGCGGCCCGCGCTCGGGTTCGACCTCGATCGCAAAGGCGACGTTGCCGTCGCGGATGGCGATGCCCGACACCATGCCCAGGGTCACGATGTCACGGCCCTTGTCGGGGTCGCGAATCTGTCCCAGAGCCTCAAGAATTTCATGCTCACTGACGGCGGCCATCTCTCGTCCTCGCCCGGCCCTTTGCCGCGGGCGGCGGCGCGCGCGGCCGGACGCCTCCCGATTTGGGGCCACCACCGCCCCTTGACAACACCCACACCCGGCCTCTATCGGGTCGCCAAGGGGCGCCGGTGCTTGCGGTGCC
Organism: Allostellaceae bacterium; assembly: GCA_050730055.1. Lineage (GTDB taxonomy): Bacteria > Pseudomonadota > Alphaproteobacteria > ATCC43930 > CGMCC-115725 > AP-15. Next base: position 5,225 of record JBOHMF010000301.1, on the reverse strand, counting down.
TGCCGACACAGGACGCGGCCCGCGTCGACGGTCGCGGAAAGGCTCGCTCGCCATGATCTGGAAAAGCCAGGGAGGCGGCCCGTGGGGCGGCAGTCCCTGGGGTTCCGGGCCGCGCGGCCCGGGCGGCGGTTCGGGCCCGCGCCGGCCGCGCTCTGTCGATCTCGAAGAATTTCTGCGGCGTGCCCAGGACCGCTTTCGCCGCATCCTGCCCGGCGGCTTTGGCAGCGGCGGCGGCATCGCCGTGATCATCGCCGCGATTGTCGTGATCTGGCTGGCCAGCGGGTTCTACATCGTGCAGCCGGACGAGGTCGGGATCGTGCTGCGCTTTGGCGCCTACAACCGGACCACCCAGCCCGGCCTCAACTATCACCTGCCGGTCCCGATCGAGAGCGTGCTCGAACCCAAGGTCACCCGCGTCAATCGCACCGCGATCGGCTATCGCACCGCCGAGAACGAAACCACGGGTGCCTCGGAAACCGTCCCGGTTCCGGAAGAATCGCTGATGTTGACCGGCGATGAGAACATCGTCGATGTCAATTTCACCGTGTTCTGGGTGATCAAGAACGCGCAAGACTATCTGTTCAATATCCGCAACCCGAAGATGACCGTCAAATCGGCGGCCGAGAGCGCGATGCGCGAGGTGATCGGCGAGCACCCGCTGGCGATGGAACTGGCGACCGGCCGCGCCGAGGTCGAAAAAGACACGCAAAAACTGCTTCAGCAGCTTCTCGATTTCTATCAGTCGGGGATCGAGGTCACCGAGGTGACCTTGCAGCGGGTCGATCCTCCCGATCCCGTCATCGCCGCCTTCCGCGACGTGCAGGCCGCGCTTGCCGACCGGGCGCGGCTGCGCAACGAGGCGCAAGCCTACGCCAACAGCATCCTCCCGCGGGCGCGCGGCGACGCGGTCAAGATCGCCCAGGAAGCGCAGGCCTACCGCCAGCAGACGGTCGCCCGCGCCGAGGGCGACGCCGCCCGCTTCAACGCGGTCTACCACGCCTATCTGTCGGCCCAGGATGTCACCTTGCAGCGCATCTACCTGGAGACGATGGAGCAGATCCTGGCGAGCAGCAACAAGGTGATCATCGACAAGCCGGCGCTCGGTGCCCAGGGCGTGCTGCCCTATCTGCCGCTGCCGGGTCTGCCGGGCCGGGGCGGCAAGAGTGCGCCGGCGCCGGCCCAGCCTCAGGCGCCCGCGCCGGCCGCCGGCGCGACGGGGAGCGGACAGTGAGCCGCCGCACCCTCCTGCTTTCCGGTGCGGCGCTGATCGTCATCATCATTGTCGTGCTCAACACCTTCTACACGGTCGATCAGACCGAGCAGGCGCTGGTCCTGCAATTCGGCCAGCCGATCCAGGTCATGCGCACACCCGGCCTGCACGTCAAGTGGCCGTTCATGCAAAACGTTGTCGCGTTTGACAAGCGCCTGCTCGATGTCGATCCGCCGCCGGAAGAGGTCATCGGGGTGGATCAGAAGCGGATCGTCGTCGACACCTATACCCGCTATCGCATCGTCAACCCGCTCCTGTTTTTTCAGACGGTCGGCAACGAGGACGCGGCGCGCGACCGCCTGGCTGCGCTGATCAGCAGCAGCCTTCGGCAGGTTATCGGCACGGTCACGCTGTCGGCGATCCTGTCAACCCAGCGCGCCGCGATCATGCACAGGATCCGCGATGCGGTGAAGGTCGCCACCAAGCCGTTTGGCATCGACGTGATCGATACCCGGCTGCGCCGCGCCGACCTGCCGACCCAGAACAGCGAGGCGATCTACGCGCGCATGAACTCCGAGCGCCAGCAGCAGGCCGCGCTCTATCGCGCCGAGGGCGCCCAGGCGGCGCAGACCGTGCGCGCCAACGCCGATCGCGAGCGCACCGTGATCCTCGCCGATGCCCAGCGCGACGCGCAGAAAGTGCGCGGCGCCGGCGACGCTGCGGCCATCACCATCTATGCCAAGGCCTTCGGACAGGACAAAAAATTCTTCGCTTTCTACCGCTCGATGCAGGCCTACCGCGACGCGCTCTCCGGTTCCAAGACCGCGTTTGTGCTGACCCCGCAGGGCGACTTTTTTCATTTCTTCAATTTCAATGGCCTCAATGGCCTCGGCAAAGCCCCCGCTCCGGCGAGCGCGGCGGCGGCAGCGCCGGGCGGGGTAGCGCTCGCCAAGCGGGCGCCGCCCGGCCCGCGGTGAGCGGGTACGCGGCCGATCCCCTTCCCGGACCACGAGAGACTGGTTCGCGACCTCGTTCTCGCGTAGTCTTGGGATCATTTCGAAACCCGGCCCGAACGGGCGGGCAGGCCAGCGATCCGCCCCAGCGCCCGGCCCCGCGCGATCCGGGATCGTGCGGGACCCACAGAGGAGTTGTCCTGGTGTCTGCGCTGTTCCGGCCCCTGCCGCGCGCTGTCGCGGGCGCGGCATTTGCTGTCCTGCTGGCTGTTGCCACGGTCGGCCCGGCGGCGGCGCGGCCTGCGCCCGCCAGCTTTGCCGATCTGGCCCAGAGGCTGCTGCCCTCCGTCGTCAACATCTCGACCACACAGCGGCTGCAGAGCGATCAGTTGAGCCAGGGGCAGGGCGGGCCCGCCCCGACCGGCCCTCACGATTCTCCGTTCGAGCAATTTTTTCGCAAGTTTTTTGATCAGAACGCGCCGCAAGGCCAATCGGAGGCGGAGCCGCGCAGCGCCACCTCGCTCGGCTCGGGGTTCATCGTCGATCCGGCGGGTTATATCGTTACCAATTATCACGTCATCGCCGACGCCGATTCGATTACGGTCATCCTGCATGACCATACCAATCTGAAGGCCCGTCTGGTCGGCCGCGACCCCAAGACCGACATTGCCCTTTTGAAAGTGCACACGACGGAAAAGCTCGTCCCGGTGAGTTGGGGCGACAGCGACGCTGCCCGCGTCGGCGACTGGGTGCTGGCGATCGGCAACCCGTTTGGTCTTGGCGGCACGGTGACGGCGGGCATTCTCTCGGCCCGCCAGCGCGACATCAACGCGGGGCCCTATGACGATTTTCTGCAGACCGACGCGCCGATCAACCGCGGCAATTCGGGCGGGCCGATGTTCAACATGGATGGTCAGGTCATCGGCATCAACACCGCGATCTATTCGCCTTCGGGCGGCTCGATCGGGATCGGGTTTGCCATTCCCTCCTCGCTTGCCCGCACGGTCGTCGAGGAATTGAAAGACGAACCCGATCATACCGTGCACCGCGGCTGGCTCGGGGTCCGCATCCAGCAGGTGACCGGCGAGATTGCGGAGACCCTCGGTCTCAAGAAGGCAGGCGGCGCCCTCGTCGCCAGCGTGATGCGGAATGGGCCGGCGCAGCACGCCGGCATCGAGTCCGGCGATGTCATCCTCACCTTTGACGGCAAGACGGTGACCGACATGCGCCATCTGCCGCGGCTGGTTGCCGAGACACCGGTGGGCCGGACTGTCCCGATCACCGTCTGGCGCGGGCATGCGGAGCGCACGCTTCAGGTCAAGATCGGCCGGCTTGCAGAGAGCACACCACGGGTGGCGAGTGCGGCGGGGGTGGCGCAGCGACAGGGAGATGCCGGAAGCGGCATCGTCCAGGCGCTGGGTCTCACCCTGTCCCCGCTGACCCCCGATCTGCGCCGCAAGTTCTCCCTCACCGGCGACGCCAAGGGCATCGTCGTCATCGCCGTCGCGCCGGACAGCCCGGCCGCGGCCAAGGGCATGCACCCCGGCGATGTCATCATGGAAGCCGCACAAGAGGAGTTGAAGCACCCCCAGGAGTTGAGCGACAAGATCGCCGACGCGAAGAAATCCGGACGCAAATCGATCCTTCTTCTGGTCGATCGGCAGGGTGATCTGCGCTTTGTGCCCCTGCGCCTCGATCGGGGATAAGGGCGGCACCGCCCGTCACCGCCAGCGCGCAAGCGTTACGGGCTAACCGGCGAAGTCGCGTTGGCGATAACCCTGGGCATAAAGCAGACCCGAAAGATCGGCATGGTCGAGGCGGAAGCGCGCGGCGGCGGCGACGCGCGGCTTGGCGTGAAAGGCGAGGCCGAGACCGGCGGCTTGCAGCATCGGCAGATCGTTGGCGCCGTCACCGACGGCAAGCGTCTCGATCGGCGCGATGGCGTGCGCGGCGGCAAGCGCGAGGAGCGTTTCGCGCTTCACTTCGCCGGTCACGATCGGCGGGCTTATGGCTCCAACGATCCGCCCCGAGGACACCTCCAGCCGGTTGGCGACGACATGATCAAAGCCGAGCGCGGCCCCGACCCGCTCGGCAAAGACCGTAAAGCCGCCCGAGACCAGCGCCGTCACCGCCCCCTCGCGCCGCATCGTCGCAATCAGCGCCGCGGCTCCGGGGGTGATGCGGATGCGGGCCGCCGCCGCGTCGAGGACGCGCGCCTCGACCCCGGCCAGCAATGCGACGCGCTCCCGCAGGGCGGCGAGAAAGTCGATCTCGCCGTTCATCGCGCGCGCCGTGATCGCGGCGACACGCGGGCCGAGGCCGATCAGATCGGCGAGTTCGTCGAGCATCTCGTTCTCGATCACGGTGGCTTCAAGATCGGCGACGAGGAGCCGCTTCCGGCGACCCGCCTGCGGCTGAACCAGAATATCAATGGCGGCACCGGAGAGTGCCGCCCGCGCCTGTTTCTCAATCGCGCTGGCCTCTCCGGCGTCGAGGATGAGATCGCAGGCTGCGGGACCGAGCCAAAGAGGCTCGACTGTCCTGCCCAAGGCGGCGACGACCGCCTCGGCATGGCGCGGCAGCTCCGCCCGCGCGTCGTCTGCGGTGATCAGGGTGGCGACAAGAGGCATGGCTTATCCTGAATGCGGCGGCGGGTCGGCGGCAAGGGCTCCGCCGGTGCTGATCATCGCCGGCCCGACCGCGAGCGGCAAATCGGCCCTGGCGCTAGCGCTCGCCGAAAAGTTCGCCGGCACCCTCATCAACGCGGACAGTCTGCAAACCTATCGCGATCTCCGGGTCCTGACGGCGCGCCCCGATGCGGCGGCCATGGTGCGCGCGCCGCACCGCCTCTACGGCTATCTCGACGCGGCCGAACGCGGCTCGGCGGCAGACTGGCGTGCGCTCGCGCAGGACGAGATCCTCGCGGCAACGCAGGCCAGATGCCTGCCGATCGTCGTCGGCGGCACCGGCCTTTACATCCGCGCCTTGATGCAAGGATTGGCGCCTGTTCCCGACATCCCGAACGAGGTCCGGCGCGAGGCGATCGCTCTGCACCGCTCGCT
>JBOHMF010000300.1:0-5748 GCA_050730055.1 Allostellaceae bacterium | reverse complement strand
TCTCGAAATGACCGAGATCCACACCCGGCTGCTCGCCGAAGAGGGGCCGGCGGTGCTGTTTGAGAATGTCGTGCGCGCCGATGGCGGCTGCTACGCGATGCCGGTCCTGATCAATCTCTTTGGCACCGTCGAACGGGTCGCCTGGGGCATGGACCGGGAACCCGAGGATTTGCGCGAGATCGGCCGCACCCTGGCTTTTCTGAAGCAGCCGGAACCGCCGGGCGGCTGGCGTGAAGCCTTTGACATGCTGCCGCTCCTGAAGACCGTGATGGCGATGCGCCCGCGCACGGTCGGCACCGCACCCTGCCAGGAAATCGTTCTGAAGGGTGCCGAGATCGATCTCGGCCTCCTGCCGGTGCAGACCTGCTGGCCGGGCGAGCCGGCGCCGCTCATCACCTGGCCGCTCGTCGTCACCCGCGGTCCCGGCGAAGGGCGCGAGGACGGCTTCAACCTCGGCATCTACCGGATGCAGGTGACGGGACGCGGCACCACCCTGATGCGCTGGCTCGCGCATCGCGGCGGCGCCCGGCACTTCGCGCGCTGGCGGGAGGGACGCCGCGAGCCCTTGCCGGCGGCGGCGGTGATCGGCGCCGATCCGGGCACCATTCTCGCGGCGGTGACGCCGGTGCCCGATACCCTGTCGGAATATCAGTTCGCCGGCCTCTTGCGCGGCCGCCGGGTCGAACTGGTCGAATGCCGCACGGTGCCCCTGAAGGTGCCGGCGCAGGCCGAGATTGTCCTCGAAGGCCATGTCGAGCTTGACGAAGAGGGCGCGGAAGGCCCCTACGGCGACCACACCGGCTATTACAACGCGGTCGAGTGCTTTCCGGTGTTCCGGGTCTCGGCGATGACGATGCGGCGCGCGCCGATCTATCTTTCCACCTTCACCGGCCGGCCGCCCGACGAGCCCTCGATCTTGGGTCAGGCACTCAACGAGGTGTTTATCCCGCTCCTCCAACAGCAGTTTCCGGAGATCGTCGATTTCTGGCTGCCGCCCGAGGGCTGCTCGTACCGCATCGCCGTGGTCGCGATCCGCAAAGCCTATCCCGGCCACGCTCGCCGCGTGATGATGGGGGTGTGGTCGTATCTGCGCCAATTCACTTATACAAAATTTGTCATCGTCGTTGACGACGACATCGACGCGCGCGACTGGAAGGCGGTGATGTGGGCGGTGGCGACGCGGATGGACCCGGTGCGCGACACCCTCCTGATCGATCATACCCCGATCGACTATCTCGACTTTGCCTCGCCCGTCTCGGGTCTCGGCGGCAAGATGGGGCTCGACGCGACCAACAAAGGGCCGCCCGAGACCAGCCGCGAATGGGGACGGCCGCTCCGCATGGCCGATGATGTCATTGCCGAGGTTACCCGCAAATGGGCCGATTATGGCTTGCCCGGCACCGGCCGGCCGATCTGGAAATGAGGCGCCCGCCTCATCTTATTTCACCATCCCGGCGAAAGCCGGGAGCCATTTCCGCAATGGACACCGGCTTTCGCCGGTGTGACGAGATGAGTGGCAACGATGAACAATGGTCAGACAATTGATGATTCGGGCAACGCGCTCGATCTGTTGCAGGATCTGGTGGGGCGGGCGCGCCGCGCCGGGGCCGATGCCGCCGACGCGCTGACTGTCGAAGGCGTCTCGCTGTCGCACGCGCGCCGCCTTGGCAAGACCGAGAAGCTGGAGCGCTCGGAGGGCCAGGATCTGGGTCTCCGGGTGCTGATCGGCCGGCGCCAGGCGATCGTCTCATCGAGCGACCGCGCGCCCGCCGCGCTCACCGAGATGGTCGAGCGCGCGGTGGCGATGGCGCGCACCGTCCCCGAGGACCCGTTCTGCGGCCTCGCCGAAGCGGACGAGATCGCCCGCACATGGCCCTCTCTCGACATGCTCGATCCCGAGGAGCCGGCGGTCGAGACGTTGATCGAACAGGCGCGCGCCGCCGAGGAAGCCGCGCTCGCGGTCGCGGGGGTCAGCAATTCCGAGGGGGCCGAAGCCGGCTGGGGCCGCTCCAGCGTCGCTCTCGTCGCCTCAAACGGCTTTGCCGGCGCCTATTCCGGATCGAGCCACGGTCTCAGCGTCGCGGTCCTGGGCGGCACCGGCACGGCGATGGAGCGCGACTGGGATTATTCGAGCGCGGTCTTTGCCGCCGATCTCGCCGATCCGGCCGCGATCGGCAAGAGCGCCGGCGAGCGCGCGGTGCGGCGGCTGGGCGCCCGCAAGATGCCGACCGCCCGCGTGCCGGTGGTGTTTGACCCGCGGATCGCGCGCAGCTTTCTGTCGCACCTCCTCGGGGCGATCGCGGGACCGGCGATCACCCGCGGCACGAGCTTTCTAAAGGACAGTCTCGGCCAGCGCATCTTCCCTGCGGCCATCACGATCATTGAGGACCCGCACCGGCCGCGCGGTCTGCGCTCAAAACCGTTTGACGGCGAGGGCGTGGCCAACCGCCGCCGCGCCCTCATCGACAAAGGTGTGCTGACGACCTGGCTGCTCGATCTGCGCTCGGCCCGCCAGCTCGGCATGCAGACCACCGGGCATGCCGCGCGCGGCACTTCGGGACCGCCCTCGCCGTCGGCCACCAATCTGTGGATCGAACCCGGCGCCCAGAGCCGGCAGGCGTTGATCGCCGACATCAAAAGCGGCTTCTACGTGACCGAGATGATGGGCATGGGGGTCAACGGCGTTACCGGCGACTACAGCCGCGGAGCCGCCGGGTTCTGGATCGAGAACGGCGAGATCACCTTTCCGGTCAGCGAGATGACGGTCGCCGGCAATCTCAAGGAGATGTTTTTGCGCCTCCGTGCCGCCAATGATCTCGAATTCAAGGCCGGGGTCGATGCTCCGACCCTGCGCATCGACGACATGACCGTCGCCGGCGCGTGAGGTTTCCGTGACGGCTGGGGACTCGATCGCTGTCTTTCGATGTCCCTATTTGCACGGCGATGTCCAGCTCAATAAAGAGCGGGAAAGCCATATCGCTGAGCGTCACCCGGATCTGCTGCCCGCGTATCGCGACCGGATTGCCGCGACACTGGCGGACCCCGATCAGGTCCGCCGCAGCCGCCGCTTCGGCGATGCTCGATTGCTCTCGCGATGGTATTCTGACGTGAAAGGCGGCAAACATGTGGTTGTCGTCGTGGTGTCAGTACCGAGGATGATGGTCGCCACTGGATCATTACGGCTTAAAGGCTTATGCCTGTGCTTCCGGTGATACCAGATTTTGTATCTCGTCATGCCCGGCCCACGGGTCCGCGCGGAGCGCGGCCCGAGGACAAGCCTTGTGCCGGGCATCCACGCCTTGCCATGGCCGCCGGCGGCCGTTTTGAGCGCGTAGATGCCCACGGATCAAGTCCGTGGGCTGAAGGCCCACGGGTCAAGCCCGGCCATGACGACCAAATGTGGATCTCACCGGAAACAAAAGCATAAGCCTTACGGCTTATATCGCGCGCAGGCTGGTGGAAGGAGAAGTGGAATGGGCGCGAAGCTGATCTTCAAATACGATCGTGCGGCGGACATCCTCCATATCGATACCTGCACGCCCTACTCCGAACAGGAGTCCGAAGAGATCGGCGACGAGGTGATCGCGCGTCTCAATCCGCGGACGGGCGAGATTGAAAATCTTGAAGTCCTCTTTTTTTCAACCCGCTTGCTGCGCAGCGACCTGTTCGAACTGTCGCTGTCGGTTGAGCTGCACCTCGCCGGTTCCGAATAAGAAGATGACCGTCGCCGGCGCATAGGTGGGCGCGCCGAATTGCGGCTGGCGCCGCGCGCCGATTCGCCGCAGGATGGATGCCGGATCAATGCTCCGTGGAGGAGAAGCATGAGCGCTCACAAGGACTGGCATCCGGAAGAGATCCGTTCCCGCCTCGCCCACCCTGTCATCGACGCCGACGGCCACTGGATCGAATACGGTCCGGTCTTTGTCGAGCGGGTGAGAAAGGCCGCCGGTGACAAGGCGGCCGAGGGTCTGCGCAAATCGATGCGGCGGATCCCCGATGCGCTGTCCCTGTCGCCGGACGAACGGCGCCTCCGCGGCATCGCGATGGAAGGCTATTGGGGGCGGCAGACGACCAACACCCGCGACCGCGCCACCGCGATGATGCCGCGCATGCTCTACGACCGGCTCGACGAGTTGGGGATCGATTTTGGCGTCATCTATCCGACCGCAGGTCTCGCGATCCCGCGCATCGCCGACGACGAGACCCGGCGTGCCGTGATCCGCGGCTTCAACATCGTCACCGCCGAGTATTTCAGCGCGCTGTCCGACCGCCTGACCCCGGCCGCGGTCATCCCGATGTTCACCCCCGAGGAGGCGATTGCCGAACTCGAATTTGCCACCAGAGAGCTCGGCGCCAAGGTCGGCATGTTTGGCAGCAACGTTCCGCGCCCGCTGCCCGGCGCCAAGGGCCTCGACCCCGAGATCGCCCGCTTTGCCGTGCATCACGACCAGCTTGGCCTCGACAGCGACCATGACTACGATGCGGTCTGGCAGAAATGCCGCGAGCTGAAGATCGCCCCGACCTTTCATACCGGCGGCCGCAGCTTTGGCTTGCGCAATTGCCCGAGCAATTTCACCTTCAACCATATCGGCCATTTTGCCGCCGCCGGCCACGCCGTCGCCAAGGCGCTGTTTCTGGGTGGGGTGACGCGGCGCTTCCCCGATCTGCATTTTGCCTTTCTCGAAGGCGGGGTCAGCTGGGGCTGCCAGTTGTTTGCCGATCTGATCGAGCATTGGGAGCGGCGCGGCAAGGCCGGGCTCGAATACATGCGCCCGGACAAGCTCGACCGCGCGCTGTTGCAGAGCCTTGTCGATCAATACGGTTACGGCGATATCGCCGCCGAACTGAAGCGCCGCGACGGCTGGCCCGCGCGCGAGGAGGATGAGATCGACGGCGGGGTCGCGGTGCATGACGACTACGCCGCCTGCGCGATCACCAGGAAGGAGGACTGGGTCGCGCTCTTTGCCAAGCCGTTCTACTTTGGCTGTGAGGCGGATGACCGGATGAATGCGGTGGCGTTTGGCAACGTCAACCCGTTTGGCGCCCGGATCAACGCGATCTTCTCCTCGGATGTCGGTCATTTTGACGTGCCCGACATGCGCATGGTCCTGCCGGAATCCTACGAACTGGTCGAGGACGGGCTGATCACTGCGGACGACTTCCGCGACTTCACCTTTGCCAATGCGGTGCGTTTGTGGGGTACGCAGAACCCGCGCTTTTTTGAGGGCACAAAGGTGGCCAAAGAGGCCGCCCAGGTGCTTGGCGCGCAAGAGGTCCGCGCCGCCGCGGAGTAGCGCCCAATCCCGCGCCTGCCGGCCCCGGCTTTTTGTCGGGGCCGGCTCTTCGGCCCGGCTTCCCATCCTCACAACACCGTAAGCTGCGGCGGTCGCGGAAGAGAGCACCATGATCAGCGGGCGCACCGCCCTGATTGCCCATCTCGGCTACCCGACCGACACCTTTACGGCGCCGATGATCTACAATCCCTGGTTCGAGCGCCGCGGCATCGATGCCGTCGTTGTGCCGATGGGGACGAAAGCCGAGGATTACCCGGAATTTCTGCGCCTGCTGTTTCGCCTCAGCAATATCCGCGGCGCCCTGGTGACGATGCCGCACAAGGTGACGACCGCAGGCTTGCTCGACGAGATCAGCCCAGCGGTCAGGATCGCGGGCGCCTGCAATGCGATCCTGCGGCGCGCCGACGGGTCGCTTTATGGCGAGATGTTCGACGGCGCCGGCTTTACGCGCGGC
>JBOHMF010000299.1:0-5768 GCA_050730055.1 Allostellaceae bacterium | reverse complement strand
CTACGGCCTTGCGCCGCACCACCCATCTCTTGGTGTCGGGAGACGGCAGTTCGGTGTCGATCGCCGTTCCGCCGCGGTGCCGTACCAGGTTGAAAGCCCTGTCGCTCATGGCCCCGAGCCTATCCTCAAATTCCTAACGATCCCCTAACTCAACCGCCTGAAATGATTGATATATTTTGCAAAGACCGGGGGCGCGGGCGGGACCACCGCGGAGGGGCGGCAAAGAAGCCGGGCGGGAGCGCGGCAGCCGTCCCGGGCGCGGCGCCGCGAAGGGCTTGGCGCCGGCGGCGAAAGCGGCAGGGATATCAAGGCAATCGCCCTGTTGTGCCGCTTGAAGCAGGGGCGCGCGATTCCTATACTCCGCCGCCGGTCTGGCGGGTTCGGGGAGAGCGATGCGTCTGTCACTTCCGCTCGGTTATCGCCCCAGCGAGGGCGAGGAATTCATGAACCCCCTGCAACTCGAATATTTCCGGCAGAAGCTGCTGCGCTGGCGGGCCGAGCTCCTGGCCGAGTCGACGGACACGTTGCAGCACCTGCGGGAAGAGAGTCTCGGAGAACCCGATCTGACCGACCGCGCTTCGCTGGAGACCGAGCGCTCGCTCGAATTGCGCACGCGGGCGCGCGAGCGCCGGTTGATCTCAAAGATCGACGCCGCGCTCAGCCGCATCGATCAGGGCACCTACGGCTATTGCGAGGAAACCGAGGAGCCGATCGGCATCCGCCGGCTCGAAGCCCGGCCGATCGCCACCCTCTCAATCGAGGCGCAGGAGCGGCACGAGCGGATGGAACGCACCCACCGCGACGATTGAGGCCGTCCGCGCCGGCCCCCGCCCTTCAGGGTTGCGGGGCGCGACGCACAAGGCCGATCTGTGGTAGTATCGTCGCCGGGAGCAACATCATCTGACGGGAAGCCATGGCGGCCGAGGACAGCGGATCACGCCAGCATGCGCTCTGGCCGGAGCAGCGCGAGCAGCCGTGGTGGCTCTTATCGCTGGCGACATTGGGGCTGACGCTGTGCATGCTCGGCGCCGGGATCGGGGTCCTCGATTTTGCCCGGGTGACCGCCGGTCTCAAGGCCGAGGCCCTGGCCATAATCCTGCTCGCCATCGGCACCATCGCCGGCGGGATTGCGCTGGCGGTGCGCTGGGCCCATGCCGCGCTGGCCGGCCGGGTCGATATTCTGAGCCAGGCGCTCGACGCCTCGCCCGACGCGCAACTGATCCTGGCCCCGAGCGGGCGCCAGGTTTACGCCAACGCCGCCTTTTCCGGACTCTTTTCCGACGAGGGTGCGGCGCCGCTCGACGCTCTCGAACGGGCGGTGACCGGCGATCCGGAAGCGCAGGCGGATCTTCGCCGCCTGCGCGGCCAGGCGGCGGCCGGGACGCGGGCGATCGCGGCGCTGTCGCTGCGCAACGCACGCGGCAGCTCCGGCTGGTACAACATCTCGGTCCATCCGATCGCCGGCCGCCCGGGCTACAGCTTCTGGAACCTTCAGGACATCACCGCGCGCTACGAAATGGAAGCGGTGATCCATGACGAGCGCAACAAGCTCGTTGATTTTCTCGACAATGCCCCGATCGGTTTCTACTCGGTCGATGGCGACGGGCGGTTTCTGCTGGCCAATCAAAGCCTCGCGTGCTGGCTCGGCACCACCGCCGAGGAGATGATCGAGCGTGAGCGGCTGCACGATTTTCTTGTCGATCCGCCGGAAGGCGCGGCGCCCTGGGACCCGTTTGGCGGCGCCGATGGGGCGGCCGGGCGCGGGGAGATCGTTCTCAAGGGGCGCCAGGGCCGGATCGTCCATGCCTGGATCGGGCAGAGCGTGGTCGGCGCCGGGGCCGCGTTGCGCACCCGCTCGGTGGTGCGCGACCTGACCCCCGAGCGCGAGTGGGAGACCGCGCGCGAACGCTTCCATCGCTTCTTTACCAATGCGCCGGTCGGCATCGCGCTCGTCGATGCCGGGGGCCGCATCGAGGAGGCCAACCGCGCCGTCGGCGATCTCTTCGACGCCCCGGCGCAGGCGCTGATCGGCGAGGAGCTGGCCGGTTTTGTCGTCCCCGAGGATCGCGCCGACATGGCCGACCGGCTCGCGGCGGCGCGCGGCGGACGGCTGCCGCGCGAACCCCTCGAAGTGCGCCTCCTGCGCCTGCGCGAGCGCACGCTCGCGATCTTTCTCTCCCGCCTCGACGAGACGCGCGGCGGCGAAGGCGGTCTCATTCTCCACATCATCGATGTGACCGAGCAGAAGACCCTGCAGGTCCAGATCGCCCAGTCCCAGAAGATGCAGGCCGTGGGCCAGCTCGCGGGCGGCGTCGCCCACGATTTCAACAACCTCCTGACGGCGATGATCGGGTTTTGCGACCTCCTCTTACTGCGCTGCCGGCCGGGCGATCCCTCTTTTTCCGACATCATGCAGATCAAGCAGAACGCCAACCGCGCGGCCAATCTGGTCCGTCAGCTCCTGGCCTTCTCGCGCCAGCAGACCTTGCAGCCGCGGGTGCTCGACATCACCGATATTCTCGTCGAGCTGTCGCACCTCTTGCGCCGGCTGATCGGCGAGAACATCGAATTGAAGCCGGTGCACGGGCGCGAACTGGGCCTTGTCAAGGTCGATCAGGGCCAGCTCGAACAGGTCATCATCAATCTCGCGGTCAACGCGCGCGATGCCATGCCGCAGGGCGGCACGCTGACCATCCGCACCCGCAACCTGACCCACCCGCAACCGACCCGCCGGGGCCACGAGGTCATTCCCGCCGGCGACTATCTCGTGATCGAGGTCGCCGACACCGGGATCGGCATCCCCAAGGAGAACCTTGAACGGATCTTTGAGCCGTTCTTCTCGACCAAGGAGATCGGTTCGGGCACCGGGCTTGGCCTTTCGACGGTCTACGGCATCGTCAAGCAGACCGGCGGCTTTGTCTTTGTCGACAGCCGGCCGGGTGAGGGCACCACCTTCCAGATCCTGCTGCCGCGCTATCAGCCGCCGGAGAGTGATCCCGCCGCCCGCCCCGAGACCGGCGAGCCGGCGCTGTCGCGCGACCTCAGCGGGATCGGCACGGTCATGCTGGTCGAGGATGACGACCCGGTGCGCATCTTTGGCGCGCGCGCCTTGCGCAACAAGGGCTATACGGTGATCGAGGCAAAGAGCGGCGAGGCCGCGCTCGAACAGATCTGCGGCGGGACGGCGCGGATCGACCTCTTGATCACCGATGTGGTGATGCCGCATCTCGACGGGCCGGGGCTGGTGCGCGAAGTGCGCGAGATTTATCCGGCGCTCAAGGTCGTCTTTATCTCGGGCTACGCCGAGGATGCGTTCCGCCAGCGCCTCGGTCGCGATGCGGACATCCATTTTCTGCCCAAGCCGTTCAGCCTCAAGCAGTTGGCCGGCAAGGTCAAGGAGGTGATGAACGACGAGGCCGGGTGAGCGGCGCCGTTTGCCCTTGCAGCGCGAGAACAAAAGAAGTACATTGATCCTGCCGCGGCGCGTTGCGGAGTGTCGCCGGGTGTGAAATAAGAAAGGGCGGGATCATGCAGACGGCTTTGCGCCTGTTGGATGACAAGATGATCGACAAGCAGCGGGCTTTGGAGGCGGCGCTCGGACAGATCGAGCGCGCCTTTGGCAAGGGCTCGATCATGAAGCTCGGCTCGCGCGAGGCGGCGACCGACACCGAGGTGATCTCGACGGGGTCGCTTGGTCTCGACATCGCGCTCGGCATCGGCGGGCTGCCGCGCGGCCGCATCGTCGAGATCTACGGGCCGGAAAGCTCGGGCAAGACGACGCTCGCGCTCCACGTCATCGCCGAGGCGCAGAAGGCGGGCGGCACCTGCGCCTTTCTCGACGCCGAGCACGCGCTCGACCCGGCCTATGCGCGCCGGCTCGGGGTCAATATCGACGAGTTGCTGATCTCGCAGCCCGACGCCGGCGAGCAGGCGCTCGAAATCGCCGATACCCTGGTGCGCTCGGGCGCGATCGACGTTCTGGTCATCGATTCGGTCGCCGCTCTCGTTCCACGCGCCGAACTCGAAGGCGAGATGGGCGACAGCCATGTCGGATTGCATGCCAGATTGATGAGTCAAGCCTTGCGCAAGCTCACCGGCTCGATCTCGCGCTCGCGCACGATCGTCGTCTTTATCAACCAGATCCGGATGAAGATCGGGGTGATGTTTGGCAATCCCGAGACCACGACCGGCGGCCATGCGCTCAAGTTCTACGCCTCGGTGCGCCTCGACATCCGCCGCATCGGCGCGATCAAGGAGCGCGATCAGGTGATCGGCAACCAGACCCGCGTCAAGGTCGTCAAAAACAAGATGGCGCCGCCGTTCAAGGTCGTCGATTTTGACATCATGTATGGCGAGGGGGTCTCAAAGCGCGGCGAACTGATCGATCTCGGGGTGCAGGCCGGGGTCGTCGAGAAATCGGGGTCGTGGTTTTCCTATGACGGTCAGCGCATCGGCCAGGGCCGGGAGAACGCCAAGAGCTATCTCAAGGATCACGGCGAGGTCGGCGAGGCGATCGAGCGCGCGATCCGCTCCAACGCCGGGCTTGTCGCCGAGGCGATGATGGCCGCGCCGGGCGGCGACGCCGCCGAGGAATAGCGCGCTCCCTCTCGCCTCTCTCCGCTTGCGGCTGGTAAGGGATGGTTAGGGCGCAAGCAGGAAATTGCCCGCCATAGATTGCAATGATCGATGCAAGCAAATGGCTAAAGTCTGGGTTATTGTTCTTGTGGCCTACGTTGCGCCTCCTAATGCTGTTGATTGGCCGGGGCCTTGGACTCGAGGCATGGCTCTCGTGGGCAAGACTTTCTTTGAATCCGAGGCGGCGTGCCGCAATTACGCGATAGGCTGGATCGGGCGGATTCACCAGGGAATGCTGGCCCCCATCAGGTTCCAGTGCATTCCGTTCCCTGCAGGTCTGCCAAAAGGCGCGCCGCGCTGATATGCCCGGATCACTCGCGCTCCGGCAGGAACCGCTCTTCCAGGCGCCCGACGCGGTTGGCGAGACGCTGGTGCTGCGAGTGCATTGTGCGCAGTTCCTTCAGCACCAAGCCAATGGTGCCGTCGAGCCGAATGACCATCGCCGTCAACACCTGCATGTCGTCGCGGAAGGAGGCCATCTCCTCGCGCATCGAGGCCATTTCGCCGAGCAGGCGTTCCTGCTGGCGGCCGAGAAATTCGAGGTTGATCGGCTCGTCGGGCATTGCATCTCTCGTTGGCAGGCAGGGCGCACTCCCATCTGCTTGCGGTAATATGCGGTAATATAAGGGAAGTGCGCCGCACCGGCAAATCCGCCGCGCCGGCGGGTGTTGTGTCAGCATTATTGACATAAATACAAAATTGTGATACAAGCACCAAATCCGTTTGTGCGGCCGGCTGATGGCTGGCTGTTCCTGGCTGATCCGGGTGGTCTGCGCCACTGCGACATGTGCAACAACGTATTGAATAGAAAGGAATTATATTGATAGCAAAGGAGAGCCATGGCTGATCATTCGCTGCAAGAACAGCCAGGGCGCGGGCCGGGGCGGCCTTTTGTCAAGGGAAAATCGGGTAATCCGGCAGGGCGTCCATGCGGAATACGCAATAAGGCGACGCGCGCGGCCGAGTTGCTGCTCGACGGCGAGGCCGAGGCGCTGACGCGCAAGGCGGTCGAGATGGCCCTGGGCGGTGACGGCTATGCCCTGCGGCTGTGTCTCGAACGGGTGATTGCGCCCCGCCGCGAGCGGCCGGTTGCGGTGCCGCTGCCGCCGATCCGCGGCGGCAGCGATCTGGTC
>JBOHMF010000298.1:0-5781 GCA_050730055.1 Allostellaceae bacterium | reverse complement strand
CAATGGTTTCAGCCACCAGGACCCGGGTTTTATCGATCATGTCGTCAACAAGAAGGCGGATGTTGTGCGGGTCTATCTGCCGCCCGACGCCAACACCCTGCTGTCGGTCGCCGATCACTGTCTCAGAAGCCGCAATTACGTCAACGTCATCGTCGCCGGCAAGCAGCCGGCCTTGCAGTGGCTCGACATGGACGCGGCGGTGCGCCACTCTACGGTCGGGGTCGGGATCTGGACCTGGGCGAGCAACGACGCCGGAGCCGAACCCGATGTGGTGATGGCCTGCGCCGGCGATGTGCCGACGCTGGAGACGCTCGCCGCCGTCGATCTTTTGCGCACCCATCTGCCCGATCTCAAGATCCGCGTCGTCAATGTCGTCGATCTGATGACCCTGCAACCGGCGAGCGAGCATCCGCACGGTCTCTCCGACCGCGAATTCGACTCGATCTTCACCCCCGACAAGCCGGTCATCTTCGCCTATCACGGCTATCCCTGGCTGATCCACCGCCTGACCTATCGGCGCACCAATCACGACAATTTCCACGTGCGCGGCTACAAGGAAGAGGGAACGACGACGACCCCCTTTGACATGACCGTACTCAACGAGATCGACCGTTTTCATCTGGCCGGCGACGTCATCGACCGGGTGCCGCGGCTTGTCGATATCGCCGGCCACGTCAAGCAGTTGCTGCGCGACAAGCTGGTCGAGCACCGCCATCACATCGAGCGCACCGGCGACGATCTGCCCGAGGTCAAGAATTGGCTGTGGCGCGGCTCCGGCGCGCCGGTCTGAGGTCTCACCGCACCGGGCTGCCCCGGCGGTCGTCCTGATGCCGCTCTGTTCGAGACCACAACGCTTTGCCGGGACCCGGGTGTTTGCCGGTTCGTGTCATGGAGTGTGGTCTTATGCGGAGCGATCGTCTCGGCATTCTCCCGCATTTCTCTCCGATACCGCCCGA
This sequence comes from Allostellaceae bacterium, assembly GCA_050730055.1. Classification (GTDB taxonomy): domain Bacteria; phylum Pseudomonadota; class Alphaproteobacteria; order ATCC43930; family CGMCC-115725; genus AP-15. The sequence goes on along the minus strand of JBOHMF010000298.1, from coordinate 4,825 downwards.
GGCGAACCGGCCGTGCTGGCGGAGGGTGTTGGGCGCTGCCGTCCAGCCACCGATCGGCGCGGTTCGCAGCCGGTAATCAGGCGCGCGCCGCGCGCATAAGTGAGCCACGCCCAAAACCAGTCCACCATCACGACCAGCCGATTGCGGAAACCGATCAGAAAATGCAGGTGCACGAGTCCCCATAACAGCCACGCCAATTTTCCCGTGAACCTGAAGCCGCGCAGGTCCGCGACCGCGGCCGAGCGGCCGATCATCGCCATCGTCCCATAGTCTCGATAGTGAAAGGCGGACGGAGTGTTGTGTCCCGCTATGCGCTCTCGCAGCAGCGCGCCGACATACCGGCCTTCCTCTTTGGCGACTGCGGCCAAGCCCGGCAGCGGCTTTCCGTCCGATCCAAGCGCGTAGGCGGCGTCCCCGATGACAAACACGTTTGCGTGCCCGGGAAGGGAAAAGTCGGGGTTGACCTCAACCGCCCCATGCCGATCCGCCCGAACTCCCAGCCATAGGGCGACCGGGGTGGCCCTGACGCCGGCACCCCAGATGACGGATCGCGCCGCTATGCGCCGACCCTCCGCTACGATGCCCTTGCCGTCAATATGCTCGACCTTCGTGTCGAGCAGCACCTGCACCCCCAGCTTCGCCAGGGCTTTTTGCGCATAGGCGCCGAGCTTTTCGGGAAATCCGGCGAGAAGCCTGGGGCCGGCTTCGATCAAGAGGACATGGGCCGAGGCGGGATCGATATGACGGAAGTCGCGGACGAGAGTGGCCCTGGCCAACTCCGCAACCGCCCCGGCCATTTCGACACCGGTCGGGCCGCCGCCGACAATGGCAAATGTCAGCAAGGCGCGGCGCTCTTCGTCGCCGGCACACATTTCGGCCTGTTCGAAGGCGAGGAGCAGGCGGCGGCGGATCGCTATGGCATCCTCAAGGGTCTTTGGTCCCGGCGCGAACACGGCCCATTCGTCGTGTCCGAAATAATCGTATCGCGAGCCGCTCGCCAGGACGAGAAAATCAAAGTCGATCTCACGGCCGGCAATCGTCGTGACGCGCGCGCGATCGAGTTCGACACCGACGACCTCGTCGAGCAGGACCTGCGTATTCGCGCCGTGGAGCAGACTTCGGATTGCGACCGCCACATCGGTGGGGGCCAGCGCGGCCGTCGCGACCTGATACAGCAAGGGCTGGAAAAGATTGTAGTTGTGGCGGTCGATCACGGTCACGCGGGCCGGACTCCTGTGCAGGGTTCGCGCCACCTCGATCCCGGCGAAACCGCCGCCGACAATCACCACGCTCGGCCTGTCGAATGAAATCCCCATTGCCGCCATCGATGAACACCGCATCAGATGGAACAGGGCCGGCGAGCAGCGCGCTCGGCCGGTCTGGCCCGTTGAACGAGGGTCTACGTTCCTTTGTTCGGGTCAGGGTAGAGGGTCCCGTGAATGCCGGTGACGCCCGGCTCTGAGCGGCCGAGCGCGTAGCGGCCGTCGCGGTCGCGGACAAGGCGGCCTTCCCGGCGCAGCCCATCGAGCGCCGCCGCGATCTCGCGGCCGTCCTCGCTGCCCATCGCCTCGACGATGTCGGCGTAGAACCTCGGCCCCGCAGCGAGTGCCTGCGCGACCGACTGGAACTGCGCCGGGCCGGCGAACCGCTTGGCGGCGCTCAGCGTCAACGGGATTTCGCCGTCGCGGCCAAACGGCTTTGTGCAATCGAACCCGGCCTTGGCGCCGGTGCGCCGGCCCTTCAGAGAGGGGTCCATCGTCATCCCCATCATGCCCTGGAGGATGACAAGGTCCTCATCGGCCTGAAAGCGCGTGCCGATCGCCCATTCGACCTGCCCCTCGTCCGCGATGTCGATGTCCTCGTCAAAGACGTAGATATGCTTGAGCACCCGGATGCCGCCAAACAGGGCGGCGATCGCCGCCCGCGCCTCGCCCGGCACGCGCTGGCGCATCGCGACGCGCAGATTGTTGGCGCCGCCCGAGCGCATGCGCAGCGAGACGGCGACCGCCTCATGCCCGGTCGCCCGCAGGATCCGCATCGCCTCGGCCTCGGTTCTGAGGGCGCTGATATTGGCGCTGTCGGTCTGATCGAGCACCGCGGCGGAGCCGTGCAGCAGGGTGAGGTGCAGCGCGTCGCGGCGCATCGTGATCGCGGTGCAGTGGAAGACCGGATCCATGTGGATGCCGCCGTAATAGCCCATGTATTCGCCGTAGGGGCCTTCCGGCTCCACATAGCCGCGCTCGTCGAGATAGCCTTCGAGCGTCATCTCGGCATCGGCGGGCACGCGAATGTCGTTGGTCAGGCTTTTGACGATGGCGGCCGGTTCGCCGCGCAACTGCGCGATCAGGGCCAGTTCGTCGCCGCCCGTGCGCATCGTCGCCGCGACAAAGTCGAGCGGATGGGCGCCCACGGCAAACGTGATCGGCAGTCGCTCGCCGCGCGCGACGCAGGCGTGATAAATGCGCTTCAGGTCCGACGGCGCGGTGACGTTGGTGCCGCATTCGTGACGGTTGCGCAGGCTGAGCCGTCGGCAGCCGACATTGCGCCGGCCGGTCGCCGGATCAACCGTGAAGTCCATCGCCGCGCTCAGATAACAACTGCCGTCACAGGCATGCTGCGGATGGAACGGGAGCCTGGTCAGATCGACGTCTTCGCCGGCGATGACGATCTGGTGCGCCGGCGCCTCGCCCGAAGGCACCTCGATCACCGGCTGCGGGTTGGCAAGGCGGGCGCAATAGGCGCTGTAAAGTTGGTCCTCGGAGGTGCCAAAGGCGGCGGCGAGCCGCTTGCGGTTGCCGGCGGTCTTGGCGACGATCTCAAAGCGTTGCATGCCCGCCCGCTTGAACAGCACCGCCTTTTTTGTCCCCTCAATAATCGCGCTCAATCCGGTGAGCGGCACCGGCTCCTCATGGATCTCGACCTCGCCCATCTCGACGAGGCGATCGACAAAGCGGCGCAGCCGGAATTTTTCGGTGTCGATCGAGCGCGCGCGGGTCATTGTCATCCTGGCTCCCTGGCAAGCCGACATTCCCCGGATTCCGGCGGCTGTGGGACCAGCATGGCCCTTTTTGGGCGTCGTGGACAACGGTAAATCACGGATGAAACGCGCAGCAGGATCAAGCGGCGGCGGGTGTCAATCCGACGTCTGCATTGGAAACAGGCGCGCCGAATTCGCCGATAGCGGTCAGCGCTGTGATCACGCTGTCAGGCATTGTGCGGGTCAGAACCGGTACCGGCACTCGACGGAGAGCGGCACGGCATGAAAATCGCGCCGGTTGGTGTCGCGGTTCTCCAGGTTGATAAAGAGGCATTCATCATGGATGAAATGAGGTCCGGCATGCCAGGTTGCGACGTGCAGCTTGATCAGCCGGTCGCCCGGGACCCGGAAGGCGGCGATGTCTGTGAGGCGCGGACGCGCATCGTCGCCGAGATCACCCGGCGGCGCCACCGCAATCAGCCATTCCTTGCCGCCAAGCGAGCCCAGGCACTGCGTGACCCTCCGGTGCCGGGCAATCCGGGTGAAGCCGAGCCCGACATGGGGCAGGTGCATGATCCACAGCCGCGGCTCGCCATTGCCCAGGACGAGCTTTGCCTCACGCGTCGCGGTCTCGGGGTCGTAACCGGTCTCGGCGCCCTGACCGCCGGTCGGCAGTGGCGCAATGACCTGGCCGTAGGGGACAAACGCCTCGGCCGTCAGTTCCCTGATGTCCAGCATGTGCAGCGGCAGCGTGCCTGCATCGCTCATCCTCGTTCCTCCCACCGATTTGGAACGCGATTTTGCCATATCCGCCCCCGGTGATCGACGCTATCGTCAGCCCGCCTCACGGGAGGGCCGCGCCGCTTCCGGCTGTTTGACCGCCCTTGAGTTGATCGATCGAGACCGAGGTTCAGACCGGCTCCGTGTTTGTGTGCCATCTCTGGCCCTCGACGAGAACGGCAAATCGATGCCGTGTCAGACAAAATGGGAGAACGCCATGAGCAGCATCACCCGCGCCACGAGCCCGCACGTCACCGAGCCGCAACCCGGCACGTGGTCAAATTGCCTGGTGGCCGGCGGCGTCGCCTACATTGCCGGGATGACCGCCCGCGGCGGCGATCTGAGCGACGAGTATACCCAAAGCAAGGCGATCTTTGGCAAGATCAGGCACCTGATCGAGGCCGCCGGCGGCACGATGGCCGACATCGTCACGATCACGGTTTTTGTCACCGACATCAGCCAGCGCGAAAAAATATGGCAGGCCCGCCGCGAGACGTTTACCGGCAACTTTCCGTGCTCGACGCTGGTGCAGGTGGCGGCCCTTGCCGACCCGACGCTGAAGGTCGAAATCAACGCGATTGCGCATATCGGCGCCGGCCAGCGCTGACAGCGGCCGGTTCGCAGCCGGTTTGGCGGCCGCTCCCGTTCAACTGCCACGGCCAACATGGGCAGCGCATGGGCCGCCTCTCTGCGGTTCCTCTCTTCCCGTTGCCGGGCGGGTTCATCGCGGCACGGCGCCGGGCGCGATCACTTGTGGCTCCTCGGCAGGTCCGGCCGCCAGCACGTCAGGCATCAAGCGGTTGCAGGTTGCATGACAGCGATATTCGGGTGCAGCACCGGCCGATAACCGGCACAAAGCGCCGCCACCGTCGAAGGTGGAGTGATCAGCGCGTCCGCGCGCGGAATCTCTGCCGTGCGCTCATAGCCGCGCGGCGTCCACCGGAACGCGCGGCCGTGCGCGAGCGTGTAGGCCTCCCCTGCCGCGGCGACGACGGTGCCGTCGGGCAATTCGTCCGCGCCGCCCGGCAAGGCATGCAACCGCTTGCGGCCCCGATCGAGCCGCTCCGC
>JBOHMF010000297.1:0-5838 GCA_050730055.1 Allostellaceae bacterium | reverse complement strand
GCGATCAGGTCCAAGAGCCTACCGTCCAAATCCCGTTCTCCATGCCTGAGCGACAGACATGGGCATTGGCACAGCAGGCCGAGCAGTTACGACGGATCAACCTGAGATAGTTATGGAAACCGCCTCTAAGGGTCGTCGTGCCCACCAGACGTGGAAACGCTTGTCCGGCGGCTGCTGGCCGGTGCTGCGCTCGCGGATGCATTCGACGCCGATCGCCGCGGCAGGCAGCCAATCCTCGATCAGCAGCCGCGGCCTGGCCACGCTCGTTCCATCTGGCATGTGCTCCAGCTCCTACGCCACCGCTTCTGTGATAATCCTAAGTGCCCGCACCCATCGCTTGCCGCGCCCGTCCTGCATGCGGCCGAACCAAGCCGACGCCTCGGCCGGGTCGGCAGAACGGAAATGCTCGGCTGATTTCGACAGGCGGCGGGGCTCGCGCAGGCCGCGCGCCACCAACGCGAAGCCGGCGACGCGCGCGCCCCAATCGGCGTCGAGCGGCTGGAACGGTCCCGGCTGCAACCGCGCCGGGCCGCCGGCCGACTTTACCGCCGAGCGCAGCAGACCGGACCCCGCCGTCAATGCCAATGGCGACAGCGCCGCGACCCGATCGAATCGCTCCTCCATCCGCTCGTTGACTCGGCGGCGATAGACGATTGCGGCGAGCCCTTGTGAGCGGCTGACCACTCGCAGGGCGAATGGGGCGGCGCGGGTGGCGCGCTCGGCTTGGGTAGCCATTGCATCCCTACGACGACAGCGGCGCGAACCGCGCCTCGATCGTCGCGGGCTCGGGCAATTGCATGCTCCGCAGTATGGCACCGAGGTCGGGTTTGCCGCTCGGCCCAAAATCGAGCACCACCGTCACCTGAACCGAGCCGCCCTGCGCCAGCGCGTTCCCCAAAGTCTGCGCAAGGGTCAGCGGTTTGATCGCGGCGCCGACTTTGGCCTCGCCGATGTGCAGTCCGAGCTTTCCGCCGTCCTTCATATCGCCAGCGAGGTCGGCCTCGATCGTAATCGACGGTGCGCCGAGCGCGCTGGCGGCGCCGAGGACCTTTTGCGCGTCGGCGGCCGACGAGCACTTTATGCGTAGCGACTGCATCGGCCGCTTGTCCGCCAGCGCTCCCGCAAGGTCGATAGTCGTTGCCGTCGTCGGTCCGTTACCCGGTGGCGGAGGTGGCGGCAGCGGCAGCTCGCCCGGTTTAGGCGGCTCGGCAAACCCATGGATCTTCAGCCAGTCGTTCGCGACCGTGCCGCCGATCTCCGCCACCAACGTCGTCTCGTCCATCGGTAATGTCTGGAGCTTGCGGCCCGAATCGCGGCGGCGGGTGCCGCCGGGTCCATCCACCACCGCACCGTCCTTGTCGAACGCCGAACCATTCTCCAGCCGCACCGCCAGTCGGCCATGCTCGACCCCGCGCAGGATCGAGGCGCGGATCACCGAGGGATCGCTGACGAGCCTCAGGTCGGGCGCCGCCAGAAAGCGCTTTTGCAGGGCAGCGGTGCTCCGCGCCTCCGGCTGATCCGGCGGCGGCACGGCGCCTTTGAAAACACGGTCGACGAAGAGACCGGGATCGAGGCTGTCCTCCGGCCCGGAGATCAGATTGCCGCTCTCTACGAAGCCCTTAACCGCCTCCTGCCCCGAAGGCAATTTCAACGGCGAGGCCTCCGGCGGCGCAACGAACCGCTCGTCAATCGTCAACATCCCACGATCGGTGAGCGCCAGGCGGGTGAACGTGCGCGCCGCCTCCAGCTTCGAGGCCTTGATCAGCTCCGGGCGCTGCTTCTTCAACTGCTCGTGTGCCAGCTTGCCCGCCTCAGTGTTCGGGGTTTCCGCCTCGATCTGCTCCGCGGCTATCAAGCGCTGCATGCGCTGGATCGACTTTTCGAGCCCAGCGGCATCCGGCGCCACCGCCATGATGGCGTTGCGGTAGGTGCGCGGCGACTCGCCGCCCGGCGTATCGTCGTCGTGCGCCACGACCGATTTGGCGATCGCCTCGCTGTCGCAGAGCGCGAGCTGCAACTCGGGCCGATCCGGAACAGACTTCGCGTTTGGCGGCCAGGACATCAGCTTCGCGAAGCCGCCCTGAAAGGATTTCTGGACCTCGGTGCGCAGCCGGTCGAGCGCGTCGTCGCGCGACACCTGAGTCATGCGCTGCTCGATCTGCTTCAGGATGTTCGGCTCGTAACGGAACTGCCAGCCATTCGCGCTGGCGCTCATCGGGTAGAGGTGCCAGCACGTGCCGCTGAGCCGGTCGAGCGCCTCGGCCGGCTCGTTGCCAGCCTCGTCGGGACGCACTATGGCCAGGGTCAACTCAGCCGGGTCGAGCCCGCTGTTGGCCTCAAGCGGCAGGCTTTCGAGCAGCAGGGCCGAGGCGACGCGGCGATGCACACCCCATTTGCCGCTGTCGAGTTCCCGCGCATGCCCCTCGATGTCGGCGCCGACCGCGGCCTTGAATTTCTCGCGGTCGAGGCGGTTCAACAGATCGGTCTGGATGCGCGGGCTCAGCCAGTCGATATCGCCGGCCGTGATCAGCTCCGGGTCACGATCCGGATCGTCCCACAGATCCCGGACCATGCGGGCGAAAAGCCGCAGCGTCCCGCGCGACAGGTTGTAATCCGGCATGACCCGCAGGCGGTTCTCTGCCGTATCCATCAGGCGAGGATGAAACGGATATTCGTCGCGGATGCGCTTTGCGTAATCGGCGCCGCGCGCCGCCTCCGAGATCAGGGTTGGATGATCCTCCGCTACCCGCTTATAGAGCGAGAAGTACTCAGCGGAGGCCTTGGCCGCGGCCTCCGGCTTCACCTGCTCAAAAAGCCGGTGGACAATCACCTGCGCCGTCTGATTGCCGATCGGTTCGATGATTGTCGCTTGACGGCCGGTCTGCTGCTCGAAGTCGCGCGCCAAGCGCGTCAGCTTCTCGGCATTGTCGGCATTGCTCGGCTGGTCCTTCGGGTCAGTGATCACCAGCACGGCTTGCGGCCGCCCGGTGACGGCCGTGATCAGAATGCGCAAAAACCCAAGCAGATTGCCAACCTCCTGCTCGGTCAGCTTGTCCATGTGCAGGACGACCTCATCGAGCAGGATCAGGACCGGGGTGTTCTTCGGCAGCAGCGCGTCGACCGTTGCATCGTCGGGGCAGGCGGCAGCGGTGTTGAACGGGCCGAAGGCGTTCAGCGCGCTCGCGCCGCCGAGCTGGAAAGCAAATTCGGCCGCGAGGCTCCGGGCCTCTTGATCGCTATGACGGGCGAAAATCGGATAGCCGGCGCCTTCGCCGTCGATGCCGATCACGAGAACCTCGGCGGGTCTCCCCGCCGGGGCCAGTAGATGAGCGCCCATCGTAGGGTCGGCAATGTTCCGGGCGAGATGCCATAGCGCCATCAGCGCGTGCGTCTTGCCGCCGCCGAAGCCGGTCGACAGCCGGAAGAACCGCCCCGCCTCGGCCGGGTTCGCGAGCGGAGCGAAAACCCGCTGGCACAGGCTGCAAAGGGCGTCCGTCGGGAAGGTGTTGCGAAAGAACAGGGCAGGCTCGCGGTAAACCGGCGGCCCCTCGTTCCGGATCAGCCGGCCGAAATTCGCCGCGAACAGCGCGTCGTTCAGTTCGCCTTGGAGCACGTCGCTGCGCGGCGTGCAGCCGGTTTTGACCGCCATGGCGGCGCTCCCTGCCCATTTTCGGCTTACCCTCCGAAAAGCAGGGGCTCGGCCGAAACTTCCGGATACAATATTTTACGGGAGTATTGCTGATCGGTTATGCCGCGTCGAGGGGCAAGAGCCCCCACGCGGAGCCGAGGCCGGGCGGCATCTCGCCGGAGCAGGTCAGCGATTTTGCAAAGCAGACCGTGCGGGGGGCCTCGTCATGTGGCAACAGGTCTGCCACTGACCGCGCGCGCTGCCTAAACAGCTGATAACGCGCTTTCTGTTGGTGTGGACGGCCCCCGACGGCATCAAGCGTGCCAGAATGGGATCGCATAGATCTCAGACAAAGGAGGCCGTCCGTGGAACAGATTAGCCGAATTGGTATGGACACGTCGAAACACATTTTCCAGCTTCACGGCGTGAACACCGCCGAGGAGCCGGTTCTGCGGAAGAAGCTGCGACGCAAGGAGATGTTCGTATTCCTCGAGAAGCTGGCGCCGACTGTGATCGCGATCGAAGCCTGCGGGGCAAGCCACCATTATGCACGGCTGCTGCAATCGTTCGGGCATTCGGTGAAGTTGATCGCGCCTCAGCTGGTCAAGCCGTACATCAAGCGCGGCAAGAACGATGCGGCGGACGCGGAAGCGCTGTGCGAGGCGATGAGCCGGCCGACGATGCGCTTCGTGCCGGTGAAGACAGCTGAGCAGCAAGCGGCCTTGATGCTGTTCGGCGTGCGTGACCGGCTGATCCGCAATCGCACGCAGCTGACCAACGCCATTCGGGGCTACGCGGCCGAGTTCGGTCTTATAGCCGCCAAGGGGAAGGCTCATCTTGATCCTCTGCTCAAGCGCATCCACGCCGATGAGAGCCTGCCCGCCTTGGCTCGGGAGCTGTTCGCCGCCCAGGCCAAGGAATATGCGCAACTGCAGGCGCAAATCGACGAGGTCGATGCCAGGCTCATGGCTTGGCATCGCGCCGATGAATGCAGCCAACGGCTCACCAAGATCCCCGGCGTCGGCCCGATCGGCGCGGTGCTGCTGAAAATGAAAACCCCAGAGCCTGCGCTATTCCGATCCGGGCGCCAGTTCGCGGCCTGGATCGGCTTGACGCCGAAGGATCATTCGACCGCGGGCAAGGTCAGGCTCGGCGTTATCACCCGAGCCGGCGACGAAGGACTGCGCGCCGTGCTGGTAGTCGGGGCGACCTCCGTGATCCAGCATGTTCAACGCGGCGGGAGGCCGTCGCCTTGGCTGACCGAACTCCTCAAACGCACGTCGCCGAAGTTGGCCGCCGTGGCGCTGGCCAACAAGATAGCGCGCATCGCCTGGAAACTGATGGTTACCGGAGAAAAGTACGCCGCAAAATCTGCGCCCGCCCCCTTGGCAGGCGCAGCCTAGAGATCAGCCAGACACGGGGAGCAACTCACCGGCAACCGTGCTGAGCTGATGCCAGAACTGGCAAGATGATGAGCAGATGGTGTGATCAATCGATCCACGACGAGAGTAATTCCGCATTTTCCAGTGGCCCTCTCTGAGGTCGCTCTTCTGTTTGGAACTCTTGTCGCGGAAACCATCTTGGCCAGCGTTCAGGTGCGAGCGCACACAAAACAGGCCGGACATATGGATGCAAGCGATCTGATCAAAGCACTGCAAAGCACCTTGCGAGGAGGGGGCCGTCCACATATGGAAAATTGACGCCGCCTACACTCAGAACGGGATATCGTCGTCCAGCAAATCGCGTTGTCGCGGTTGCTCCGGCGCGGGCCGCCGTTCCTTCCGGGGTGGTGTGAGGCGTTTGCGCTCGTAGGGAGCGGGCAGGCTAGGCCGCGCATCTTCGGCCTGCTTTGCGTACCCCAGAAGACCGGCGATGCTGTCGAGGAACTTGCGCGCGGGATTGAGCCGTTGCGCCACCTCTCCACCTGTTGCCGCCATTTCGAGCGCTAGTCCTGCATAGGCATCGAAGCGGGTTCTGTCTCTGTCCACTTCGTCGGAAAGCGCTGTGATCTTTGCTGTCAGTGCTTCTTTTTTGGGAAGAGGTATCTCCAGTCGGTCTACTATTTCTCTGATTTTTTCAAGGTAGTGGCGGATTTTTGACTTGGTTGAAGCGTCGAGCTGGTAACTGCTCGACCCACCCCACCCCGCTCTACCCTGCTCTACCCTGCTCTACCCTGGATGTCGGGTTTTATGAAGGACGTGCGCCAGCCG
>JBOHMF010000296.1:0-5860 GCA_050730055.1 Allostellaceae bacterium | reverse complement strand
GCCCACCGCCGCAGGCGATCGCTGGGCGAACGCCATCCTGCAAGCGCCCATGGCTTTTCCTTTCATAACGGGCCGACCAGGGGCGCTCAACGGCGCCAGGTTCCGGCCGCATGCCCGGCGCGAACGGTCCGATCCCACGCTGAACTCCCGACAGATCCGCTGTTCCCTAGCGCGCAAATGTTAAGAGAGTGATGGCAAACCGCTGAACTGCAGCGAGCCGGCCGCCGATGCGCCCTCACATCCTCGGTACAACTATTTGTATACAGTCTCCACCGCGGCACACCTTGACGATAAATGGAAATTTTGCAATCCTGCCGCTATGACAAACCTTGGGCGAGTCCGTGGCGAAATCGTATTCCCCAATAATATCAGGGGATTGCGAGACGGCAAACGGCTTACCCAGGCGCAACTCGGGCGGTTGATGGAACCGCCCCTCAGCGAATCCACCATATCCAAAATCGAGAGCGGCGAGCGGCGTCTGACCAATCTCCAGTTGGCCAAACTCGCTGCGATCCTGGAGTGCCGGGCGGATGAGATCCCGGTCGTCACCGGGCGCGACCCGCCGGCTGTGGTGCGCAATTGGGAAACCGCCCAGCAGGATGCGGTCCGGCGCAGCATCGAAAGCGGGGCGGCGGCGACCGGCTATGTCCTCGCGCAGTTGCGCAAAGGGTCCGGCAGGACCATGCAGCAGGTGGCGGGCGCCATCGGCATGACGCTGTCGGTCTATCACCGGGTGGAGATGGCCAGTCGCGTCATCCAGCGGGACGAGATCGAGTCGGTCGCCAGACTTTATGGTCTGACCGCGGACGCCCTGATCGCGCTGTTCGAGCGTCGCGCCGCGGAAAACCGGCAACAACTGGAAGAGGGCGCGGCGCCCGAGCAATTGCTGCCGCGCACCCCGCGCGCTCTTTTGAAAGAGGATGCGAAATGGGGACGGCTCGGCGCGCTGGAACGCTATGCGATGCGCCGCAGCATCCGGCGTGTCCGCCCCGCGGGGGCGACCCTGCCGGTCTATGGGACGGTTGGAATAGGAGCGGGCGGGACGCGCGCTTTTGCCATCGCACGCGAGCACGCGGTCGGCCATCTTCCGCTCGACGCGCTGGTGCCCGCCGAGGAGGGCAGTTTTCTGGTGCGCAATTTCTCGGCCCGGCTCGGATTTCTGATCCGCCCCGGGGCGCTCGCCGGGGTCGATCCAAAGGCGCCCGTTGCCAGCGGCGATCTCGCCTTTCTGGTGCGGCGCGACGGGACGGCCGATGCCGCGCTCGTCACCGGCGACGGCATGACCCCGCTGCGCCTGAAAATGTACAACCCGGAAGAGGAGATCCCGGTCGATGACGAGCGGATCGCCGAGGTGCTGCGCATCGACATGCTGATCCTGCCGTAATGGGTGACCGCGACCGCTCGTTATTGCAGCCGGGAATCAGGGTGGCGCGGGCGCGGCGGTCTCGACGGCGCGGACATGGGCGGCCAAGAGCGCCGGCAGCCGCGCCGGGTCGCCGCGCGCCATGCCGCATTCTGTGGCGACGCCATCGACGCGGGTATGGCGCCGCGCCGCGGCGAGCCGCGTTGCATCACCCTCCCCATCCGCATAATGAATGAGGCCGAGATAGAGGTCGGTCTCGGGGCGCCGGCGCAGCCTGTCGAGGGGAGCGAAATAGGCGTCGTCGGTACGGTCCTTGGGCACCGGCATGTGAAGAAATTCGATCGGACGGGCGAGACCGGCGGCGATGGCGTTGGCCATCTCGACCATGATGCCCATGTCCTTTGGCTGCACGCAGTGCTCGTCGGCCGGGCTGCCGTAGCAGAAATGGTAGCCGAGTTCGACCCCTTGCGGCACCGCGCTGCCGATCTCGCGCAGCACCGCGATCGTCTCGTCGCGAAAATCGATCGGACCCGGTTCGTAATATCCTTCCCAGGCCAGCACTTCCTGGCAGACATCCCATTGCAGCGCGAGGCGGTCGCGCGGGATCGCGGCGGCGATCTTTCGGACTTCGCCCAGGAGGTGCGTGGTCAGCGCCGGCAGCAACGGCGCGCGGTCCTCCGGCACCATGTTGTTGTAGGTCGGAGCGATCGGCGTCGGCAGCGAGACCTGAAACCTGACCGTTGCCGGGATGACACCTGCCGCCGTGAGACGCTCGAACAGGCTCCAGGAGGCGGTCGCCATCTCGGCGTAGCCGGTCGCAAACGTGGCGGGATCGGGCAGGACGCCGGGCTTGAGGCGCAGGCGCGGGATTTCGCGCAGCAGCCTACCGTCCCATTGGGTGAAGCGGAACGGCGGGACATCGGCCACCTCGATCGCCGGGTTTTCGGCCAGGACCTGCTGCAGGAAACGAATCCAGGTCTTGCGGATGCCGGTCTCGCCGTCGGGCAGGCGCAAGAGGTGCGGCCCGGTTGCCGCGGCGAGGGTGCGAAAGGTGGTTTCGGCGTCGGGCAGCGGGATGCTGCCGACAAAATGCACGATCGGATGCGCGTGTCGATCTGCGGCCATGGTGTCCTCCCAGAGGGCGACATCCTACCAGATCGCGGCGCGGGATCGAAACGGACCGGCAAACCGACCGAAAATCACCCTACCGGCTGGCCCCAGAAGCGGTTCCGGCCAGCGGGAAAAACCGGGCGAGATTGGCGCGGATGCGCTCCAGCACGGGGATGGCGGGCGGTGGCGCAAAGGGCTGTCCGGTGATCGTTTCAAAGGCTTCGACATAGAGCCGGGCGGCTTCGAGAACGATCTCGCGCGGGATCGGCGGGATCGGATCGCGATAGGGGTCGCACCGCGCCCGCACCCAGCCGCGCAGAAAATCCTTGTCGAGGCTCTCGGGCGGTTCGCCCGCAGCAAAGCGGCGCGGGTAGCTGTCGGCGAGCCAGTAGCGGCTGCTGTCGGGGGTGTGGATCTCGTCGGCGAGCACGATCTCGCCCGCGGCATCAAAGCCGAACTCGTACTTGGTATCGGCGAGGATCAGCCCGCGCCCCTGCGCCATCTCGCGCCCGCGCGCAAAGAGGGCCAGCGCCATTCCGCTGACCGTGCGCCATTGCGCTTCGCTCAGAAGCCCGCGCGCGACGATCTCGTCTGCCGACAAGGGCGCGTCGTGCCCGCCCTGCGCCGCCTTTGTGGTCGGCGTCAGGATTGTCTCGGGCAGCTTTTCGTTCTCGCGCAATCCGTCGGGCAGGCGCAGACCGTAAACCGCGCGCCGGCCGGCCTTGTACATCGTCCAGATCGAGGTCGCCGTGGTCCCGGCGAGATAGTCGCGCACGACGATCTCGACCGGCATGATCCGCAGCCGGCGGCAGAGGACGACGTTGGGATCGGGGTATTCGAGGACATGGTTGCGGCAGATGTCGCGGGTGCGGTCAAACCAGAACCGGGCGATCTGCGTCAGCACCTGCCCCTTCAGCGGCAGCGCGGTGATGTCCCGATCAAAGGCGCTGAGGCGATCGGTGGCGATGAGGATGCGGCGGCCGCCGGACAGGTCGTAATTGTCGCGCACCTTGCCGCGATAGTGGCTGGGCAGCTCCGGGATCGTCGCGTCGCGCAGGATATTGTCCTGAAACGTCGAGAGGATCGCGGGATCGCGCATTGGGTGGCTCCGATCGCTGGAAGGGTTCAGCCGAGCCAGCCGCGGCTGAAGGGTTCGTACCAGGCGTAGTACGAATAGAAGGAATCATAGGGTGAGGGCGGATGAAAGCCGTGCGGCGCGGGTTGGGCTGCGGGCGGCGCAGCCGGATGCGAGCCGATATGAAGCTTGGAAGCGGCCGGCGCGGAGGGCCGCAAAACGGCAGATCGCGCCGCCGCCGATGCCGGAAGCGGCACCAGTCCGACGGCGAGGAGAAACGCGGCGATCGAAAGCAGGCGGTTGGTGCTTGAAAGGGCGGGCATCGGGGCCTCGGCAGGGTCAACGGCGGTCGCCGTGCTGACACGCCGATTATATGGTAGCTTGCTGGAGGATCTCTTTCCGCGCCGCGCCGCGCGCAGCCGGAACGCCGCAGCGGGGGATTGATGGAAGCGCGTTTGTCATCGGCGGCGGGAGATGCGGCGGCGCTGCCGCCGGCCGCCGCGCCCCTGATCCGGGTCATCGCGATGCCGGCCGACGCCAATCCGAACGGCGACATCTTTGGCGGCTGGCTCCTGGCACAGATGGACCTGGCGGGCGGCAATCTGGCGGTGCAGCGGGCGCAAGGGCGCTGCGCCACGGTGGCGGTCGATGGCATGGTCTTTCACCAGCCGGTTTTTGTCGGCGATGAGGTCAGTTGCTACGGCGAACTCGTCCGCACCGGGCGCAGCTCGATGACGATCCGCATCGAGGCGTGGCTGCGCAATTTTCACGGCAATATCCGCGGTGGCGAGGTGCGCAAGGTGACCGAGGCGATGTTCACCTATGTCGCGATCGGCGAGGATCGCCGGCCGCGCGCGCTGCCGCCGGCCTGACCGCGGGTCCGGGCAGCGGCAGCGGGCGATCGGGAATCTCCGCGTTCTCACTGGGAAAAGTCCGACCTGCTCCCCGAGGCAACCGCCGGCGGTCTGTTCTCCCGCGGCGCAGCGGTTTCGAGCAGCGGTTCGAGACTCTGGCGGTCGCCGTCCCAGCAGCGCATCTCCACCAGGATCGCCGGATGCTCGACGAGATCGGCGAGCGTGTATCGGCGCGTTTTCAAGACCGCGGCCTCTCTGCCTTGCCCATTGGCCGCCGGCCGCACCGCGCCGGGCCGGCGCGCCAGCGGCGCCGTCAGGGTGAACGCTGCCGCCATCCAGCAATTCTGCCTCATCCTCTCCTCCCACGGACCGGCCGCGATCTTCCCGCCGCTTGAATGGCGGGATATCTGGGGTGGGCGAAAAGCTCCGCCAGCGCGGAGAGGGCGGCGGGTTTTGGCAGCCCTTTGGGGAGAGCGTCTGCCGCTATGAGGCAGAAGGAAAATCCTTGCATGTTCCCGAAAGATGCTGTGCACCTGCCGATCCTTCCGCAAGGGGCCCGGTGACGGCAGCGTGCGGGCGGGACGGTCAGGGTTCAGAGTGATCATGGGCCTCCACACCCGGCATCGCGGTCCCGCCGGGTAGGAGGCGCCGGTTGATTTCGGCCACCGCGCGGTTACGCTCCTGCTGTCTGCTCTTGCCGGAGGGGGTTGCAATGCCCGAACCCGAACGCATCGATCGGCGCCGGGCGGCTCTGATCGCCTACGACGTTTGCCGGCGCGCGCTGGCGCCACCGGAACCGGAGCGGCGGGTGGCGATGCGCCCGCTGCTTGAGGCCTGGGTGCGGATGATCGCGGCGGCGCGGGCGGCGCGCCTGCCGGTGATCTATACAACGCCGGTCAGCCGCGCCGATGGCGCCGATGTCGTCCTGCTGCCGACCGATCTCTCGGCCGAGACCGGCGTGCCGCCGCTCACCAACACCATCGAGGGCACGGCGGAAGCCGGCTTTCCCGACGAGATCGCCCCGCGATCCGAAGATTACGTCTTCCTGAAGCGCCGGCCGAGCGCCTTTCATGGGACGGGCATTGCCGAGCTGCTGCGGATGCTGCGGCGCGACACGATCATCATTGGCGGCGGCGCCACCAATCGCGGCGTCGAGACAAGCGTGCGCGAGGCCTTCAACCGCGACCTCGCCTGCATCGTGGTGCGTGAATGCTGCTGGAGCGGCGATGCGGCCGCCCACGCCTACAGCCTCGACAAGGCGATGAGAATGTATGCGCGCATCCGCACCCTCGACCAGGTTGCGGCGATGCTGCGCGGGTGAGGGAGGGCCGCGTTGAGCCATTGCCGGGTGCCGAGACCCGTCGGGGCGGAGGCCGGAGGGTTTGATGCCGCGGTCTCGGGTGGCTGACGATTTCAAGGCGATCCGCGCCCGCCTGGAGGAGTTGCGGCGGGAGAGGC
>JBOHMF010000295.1:0-5862 GCA_050730055.1 Allostellaceae bacterium | reverse complement strand
GCGGCCATGCGTCGGAAGCTTCATCGGCCCATCTCCTTGCCGCGGCCGAGGCGCTCGCCGCCGTAGCGCTGCGCGCGGATCGGCTCCCACCACCACTGGTTGTCGAGAAACCACTGCACCGTCTTGTGCAACCCGCTGTCAAAGCTCTCGCGCGGACGCCAGCCCAACGCGCGGCGGATCTTCGCGTCATCCATCGCATAGCGGCGGTCGTGCCCGGGCCGGTCGGCGACAAAAGTGATCAGTTGCGCGTGCGGGCGATGCGGCGAATCCGGCCGCAGCGCGTCGAGCATCCCGCAGATCGCGCGCACGACATCGAGATTGGTGCGCTCCGCCGCGCCGCCGATCGTATAGGTTTCGCCCGGCGGGGCCGTGCAAAGGATCGCGTGGAGGGCGCGCGCGTGATCCTCGACATGCAGCCAGTCGCGCACATTGCCGCCGTCGCCGTAGACCGGGATCGGCTCGCCGTGCAGAGCCTTGAGGATGACGAGCGGGATCAGCTTTTCGGGAAACTGGTAGGGTCCGTAATTGTTCGAGCAGTTGCTGAGAAGGGTCGGCAAGCCAAAGGTCTCGTGCCAGGCCCGCACGAGATGGTCGGAGGCCGCCTTTGAGGCCGAATAGGGCGAGTTCGGCCGGTAGGGCGTCGTCTCGCTGAACCGCCCCTCGGGTCCCAATGAGCCGAACACCTCGTCGGTCGAGACGTGATGAAACCGGAACCGCGCCGCCCGCTCGGGAGAAAGCCGCCACCAGTGGGCAAGGCTCGCCTCCAAGAGGCAGTAGGTGCCCTCGATATTGGTCTTAATAAAGGCCGCCGGACCATCGATCGAGCGATCGACATGGCTTTCCGCGGCAAGATGAAGGACGGTGTCGGGATCGAATTCTGCCATCTGCGCGGCGAGCGCATCGCGGTCGCAGATATCGGCCTGGCAAAAGGTATAATGCGGGTGGTTGGCGATCGCCCGCAGCGCGGCAGGATTGGCGGCGTAGGTCAGCTTGTCGATATTGAGCACTTGCGCGCCCCGTTCGCCGACAAACAGCCGGCATACCGCCGAACCGATAAACCCGGCCCCGCCCGTCACCAGGATTTTCATGCGCGATCCGCACCCCCTATGCTCGCGGCCGTATACCAGCCGCCCCGCCTTTGCGCTAGGCTGACCGCGTCACTCAAGGAGAGGCCGATGAGCGGGCGCATCCTCGTCATCAACCCGAACTCGACCGAGGCCGTTACCGCCGCCATCGACCGGGCGATGGCGCCGCTGCGCTCCCCCGGCGGACCGGAGATCCGTGCCGTGACGCTGAAAGAAGGGCCGCCCGGGGTCGAAAGCCAAATCGACGCCGACGGCGTCATCCTGCCGCTCCTGCGCCTCATCCGCGACGAGGAGCGCGGGACGGGCGCCTTTGTCATCGCCTGCTTTAGCGATCCCGGTCTCTTTGCCGCGCGCGAGACGACGGCAAAACCGGTGCTCGGGATCGCCGAATGCGGCATCCTGTGGGCGCTGACGCTCGGCCACCGCTTTGGCGTCATTTCGATCCTCGCCCGCTCGGTGCCGCGCCACCTGCGGTATATCGCGGCAATGGGGGTGAAGGATCGCCTTGCCGCCGATCTGCCGATCGAACTCGGCGTCACCGCGCTCGCCGACGAGCGGGCGACGTTGGAGCGGATGATTGCGGTCGGGACTCGTCTGCGCGATGAGCACGGCGCCGATGTGCTGGTGATGGGCTGCGCCGGGATGGCGCGCTACCGCGACGCGCTCGCCGAGGTGGTACGGCGGCCGGTGGTCGAGCCGACCCAGGCCGCCGTCGCGGTGGCGCTGGGGCGCCTCTGCCTTGCCGAGGCTGCGTCTCTGCACCGCTGAACCGCGCCGGAGGGCGAGGCGGTGCGGGCGAGCCAGCGATTGCAAATTCCCGGGCTCAGGTCCTCAGGTATTTGTTGAACCACTCCAGGGTGCGCCGCCAGGCTTCCTTGGCCGCGGCCTCGTCGTAACGGGGGGTCGTATCGTTGTGGAAGCCGTGGTTGGCGCCCGCGTAGATGTGGCCCTCGTGCGGCACGTGCGCCTTTGTGAGGGCGGCATCAAAAGCCGGCCATCCCTTTGTGATGCGCGTGTCGAGCGCGCCGTACTGCGCATTGATCGGCGCCTTGATCCGGGCTGCTTCGGCGGCGCTGGGTTGGATGCCGTAGAAGGGAACCGCGGCGGCAAGATCCGAGCCCATCCGCACCGCCAATTGATTGACAACGCCGCCGCCAAAACAGAAGCCGAGAGCACCGAGCTTGCCGGTGCTGTCCGGGCGCGATTTCAGCCAGTAGGCGGCAGCGAGAAAATCCTCGAACATCCGGGCGCGATCGACCCGGGCGAACAGGGCTAGCCCTTTCTCGTCATCCCCGGGATAGCCGCCCACCGAGGTCAGCCCGTCGGGCGCGAAGGCGATGAAATCGGCGATTGCCAGCCGCCGCGCCACGTCCTTGATGTAAGGGTTGAGGCCGCGATTCTCGTGGATGACCAGGACCGCAGGCAGTCTGGCGGCATTGGCCGGTCGCGCGAGGTAGCCCCTGATGCGCCCGTTGCCGTGCGGCGACGGCACGATGTCGTATTCCGCCTTGATCCGTTTGTCGTCGGGCGGGACCTGTATGGCCCAGGCGTAGTTCGGCCTCAGCATCTGGAACAACGCTGCGGCGGTCACCCCGCCGACAGCGAACTTCTGGATACGGTCCAAAAACTGGCGGCGGCCGATCTCGCCGTGCACGTATCCGTCAAACAGGTCCAGCAGTTCCTGCGGAAATTCCGAGGCTTCCCTTCTGTCCATGGGCCTGCCTCCCCTGGGTTGGCCGCGGCTTCGACAACGCGAACGGCGAAGACTATCACCGAGCGGTCGATTCTCGCGGCGATGAATTCCCTCCCATAGGATGCCCTCACCCCCGCGGGTTGACCCTCAGGCAAGGCGGGGCATAGAATCATCCCTCCACCGCGAGGAGCCGAACAATGGCTGACATCCCCCGCCTCAACGGCGTGATCCGGGCGCTCGAACAAGGCAAACCGGCCTTTACCACCTTTGCCGGCGCCGAGATCAGCACGACGCAGACCGTGGGCGGCGCGCCCTATGACGGCGTCGTCTTTGAGATGGAGCATCGGCCCTACGACATCCGCGCGCTGCGCGACTGTCTGCAATACCTGCTGGACCGGCGCCAGATTGTCGAGGCCGGCAGCCTGGCGCCAAAGGTGACGCCGTTTGTGCGCATCCCGCCCAATGGCGGCGAGATCAGCCAATGGGTCGCCAAGCAGGTCCTCGACCAGGGCGTCTACGGTATCGTCTGGCCGCATGTCAGCACGGTCGAGGAAGCGAAAAACGCGGTCGCCGCCTGCCGCTATCCGCGCCCGCGCGAAGCCCCCTATTTCGACCCGGCCGGACAGCGCGGTGACGCCCCGGCGGCGGCGGCGCGCTATTGGGGTCTCTCGCAGCAGGATTATTACGCGCGCGCCGATGTGTGGCCGCTCAATCCAAAGGGCGAGATCCTGGTGGCGATCATGTGCGAGGAGGTGCGGGCCATCAAAAACCTGCCAAAGATGTTGCAGGACGTGCCCGGCATCGGTGTCGTCATCATCGGCGAAGGCGATCTGTCGCAGGATCTCGGTCTGCCGCGGCAATACGACCACCCCAAGGTGGCCGGAGCGATCGACGAGATCCTGGCGATCTGCAAGGAGCACGGCGTCGCCTGCGGCCACCCCCATGTCGATACAAAAAATGTCGCGACACTTATTGAAAAAGGCTTTCGCTACCTGATGCCGGCCCCGGTCACGTCCTTTGCCGCGCTCGACATGGGGCGCAAGGCCGCCGGCCGCTGATCCCGGTTCTGGCCGGGTGGCAATGACGGTCGCGCTCGCCGCGACCGAGTTCGGCGCCGGGCCGGCGGTGGCGGTGCTGCACGGGTTGTTCGGCTCGGGCCGCAACTGGACCTCGATCGGCCGGAACCTCGCGGCCCATCACCGGGTTCTGCTGTTCGATCTGCGCAATCACGGCTCTTCGCCCTGGGCCGACGGCATGTCTTACGAGGCGATGGCGGCCGATGTGCGGGCCGCACTCGCCGCGCGCGGGTTGGACCGCGCCGCGCTCATTGGCCACAGCCTCGGCGGCAAGGTGGCGATGGCGCTCGCGCTCGCCGCGCCGAAAGCGGTGATGCGGCTTCTCGTCGTCGATATCGCCCCGGTGCCGTATCCACCGACTTTGCTCGCCCATCTGCGGGCGATGCAGGATCTCGATCTGACGCAAATCCGCCGGCGCAGCGAGGCCGACCGGCCGCTTGCCGGCGCTGTCCCCGACCCCGCAGAACGTGCCTTTCTGCTGCAGAACCTGGTGTTTGAGGAGGGGCGGGCGCACTGGCGCATCAATCTCGCCGCGATCGCCGCCGGGATGCCGCTGATCTCGGGATTTCCGGCATTTCCGGGCCGGAGCTATGACGGGCCGGCGCTGTTTGTCGCGGGCGGCCGCTCGCCCTATCTGCGGCCCGAGCACGAGTCCGCGATCAGGAGCCGGTTCCCGGCGGCGCGGGTGGTGCGGATCGCTGAGGCCGGGCACTGGGTTCATGCCGAGGCGCCCGCCGCGTTTCTCGCCCTCGCGGCGCCGTTTCTCGCCGGCGAAAGCTGAGGCAGCCCTCGTTTCGCGAGGCTTGTTCAACCATTTGGCGGCTTGAGAACAGATCGGGAGCCGCCTATCCTTCTACCGCCGAGCGAGGCAGGCAGCCTCCCTTGCCGCACCGATACAGGGACGCTCCAGGTGCATCCCGGCAACGCGGCCCGGGCAACTCAGCCGGCAGCCCGGCCGCCGCTCGGATCGGGGAGGGTCCATGTCGAGACGGATTGCCTTGGTCGCGGCGCTGGCGCTCGCCGCGGCCGCGCCGGCCTTGCCAACCACCGCCGCGGAAAGGATCGTGCTGCAACTCGATCGCCCGGCGCAGTTCGAGTTTGCCGGCTACTACGCGGCCTTGTGGCAGGGCTATTACCGGGCGGCCGGTCTCGATGTCGTGATCAAGCCGGGCGCGCCACCCGGGCAGACGCCGATCGACCCGGTGCGCGAGGTGACTGAAGGACGCGCCCGCTTTGGCACCGGTTCGGCGCGGCTTCTGGTGCGCGACGCCGATGGTCTGCCGCTCCTTCTGGTGGCGCCGATCTTTCAGGACAGCGGCGCCCGCATCTACTATCGCGCCAATACCGATTTCTCCTCGCCCGGCGCGCTGGCGGGAGCCAAGATCGGCCGGCTGCCGGCGAGCAGCATCCTCGATATCGAGCTGCGCACGGCTCTGAAGGCCGAGGGGATCGACCCCGACAAATTGCACTCGGTGCCGCTCGAACCCGGCGCGGCCGTCGCCGCGCTGAAAAAGGGCACCGTCGATGCGGTGATCGGTTCGGCCTGGCGGCTGCCGTGGCGGGCCCGCGCCCAGAGTCTTGTCCTCAAATCCTTTGATCCGGCAGGCTATCGCACCGCGTTCTATGGCGACAGCCTGTTCACCTTGCAGCGCTTTGCCGGCAGCGAACCCGAAACGGTTGCGCGTTTTCGCGCCGCGACCTTGAAGGGCTGGGAATACGCCCTTCTTCACCCGGACGAGATGGCCACCCGCATGGCCGCCCAACTGCCGCCGCCGCCGGCGGTCTCCGATCCGGCCGGATTTGCCCGCTATCAGGCCGGGCTGGCGCGCCAACTCGCCCGCTATCCCGCGATCCCGCTCGGCCACTCCAACCCGGAACGCTGGCGGCGCATCGCGGCCGCGATGGCCGGCGTCGCCGCGATCGTGCGGCCGGTCGATCTCGATGCGTTTCTTTATGACCCGCAGCAGGCGGCGCGGGAAGGAACGGATCACCGCACCTGGGCGATAAT
>JBOHMF010000294.1:0-5885 GCA_050730055.1 Allostellaceae bacterium | reverse complement strand
GGCATCCGCCGCGAGGGGCCGAGCGCGGCGCGCTCGATCGCCCGACGCCAGAGCGCGACCCCGCGGATCGACCGGGTGGCGCGGCACCTGCTGCCACGCCGCGACATTCTCGCGGCCCGCCTCGCCCGCACCGGCCGGACCATCAGCATCGGCCAGTACGCGATCGGCACCGGCGCGCTGACCGCAATCGCAACGGCCGGTCTGATCATCGGGACGCGCCTCGGGCCGCTGCCCAGCTTTCTGTTTGGGCTGGTGATCGGGATGGGGCTGCCGCACTGGGTCATCGGCCGGATGGGCAGGCGCCGCGTCGCCGCGTTTATCGCACTGTTCCCGGACGCGATCGACCTGATGGTGCGGGCCCTGCGCTCCGGCCTGCCGATCAGCGAGGCGATCATCGGTGCCAGCCATGAGATCGGCGAGCCGGTCGCCGGCGAATTGCGCATCATCGAGAACGGAATGCGGCTCGGCCGCGAGCTCGACGCGCTGCTGTGGGACATCGCCAAGCGCATCGACACCCAGGAGTTCCGGTTTTTTGTCATCGCCTTGGGCGTGCAGCGCGAAACCGGCGGCAATCTGGCGGAGACGCTCGCCAATCTGTCCGACGTGCTGCGCAAACGGCGGCAGATGCGGGCCAAGGTGCGGGCGATGGCGAGCGAGACCCGTGCCACCACGCTGATCCTCGGCGGTCTGCCGATCGTCGTCATCCTGATCCTGGGGGTGACTTCGCCCTCCTATCTGGTGCCGCTCTATACCGATACGCGCGGGATCATCCTCGATGCGATCGCGCTGACGATGCTGGGAACCGGCGTCTTTATCATGAACAAGATGGCGAAATTCGAGATCTGACAGCCATGCCGATCCAGGATTTCACCCTCGCTGACTGGCTGCCCGCCGGCATCAGCCCGAGCGATACCATCGCTGCGCTCGCCGCGCTGGCGGTGTTTGTCACCCTTCTCGCCATCTGGCAGACCCTGCGCGGGCGCAGCCCGTTTGAGCGGCGGCTCGACGAGATCATCCATCG
Organism: Allostellaceae bacterium; assembly: GCA_050730055.1. GTDB lineage: Bacteria > Pseudomonadota > Alphaproteobacteria > ATCC43930 > CGMCC-115725 > AP-15. Next base: position 4,864 of record JBOHMF010000294.1, on the reverse strand, counting down.
CCGGCAGAAGCTGCGCGAAACGGCCCTGGCGCGGCGCACCCGGGCGCGGCGTCCGACGGCGGTGGGAGTGATGCAGATGGCGGTGACGCGGCTCAACCTGCTGCGTTCGGAGCATGCCGGCGAGACCCGGCTGATGCTCGCGCGCGCCGGGTTCAGATCGCGGGACGCGATGGTCTACTACCTGTTTGCGCGGATCAGCCTGCCGTTTATCGGGGGGGCGCTGGCGCTGACCTACGGCTCGGTTCTGAACCTGATGCCAAAAGAGCCGGAACTGCGCTATCTGGTGGCGCTCGGCGTCGGCATCCTGGGTTTCTATCTGCCGCGGACCTATGCGCGCAACGCCGCCGACAAGCGCGCCAAAAAGATCCAGTTTGCCCTGCCGGACGGTCTCGATCTGATGATCATCTGCGCCGAAGCCGGGCTCAGTCTTGACGCGAGCCTGGTGCGGATCTCGCGCGAGCTTGGCAACACCTGGCCGGAACTGGCCGACGAACTCGGCATTGCCGCCGCCGAACTGACCTTTCTGCCCGACCGCCGGCAGGCGTTCGACAACCTTGCCAGCCGGACCACCTGCGAGGGCTTGCGCGCTGTCGTCAACACCTTGCAGCAGACCGCCAAGTTTGGCACGCCGCTGGCCCAGTCCTTGCGCGTCCTGGCCACCGAGATGCGCACCCTGCGCATGACCAAGGCGGAGGAGAAGGCGGCGCGGCTGCCGGCTCTCCTCACCGTGCCGATGATCCTCTTCATCCTGCCGACCTTGTTCATCGTGCTGCTCGGCCCGGCCGGCATCCAGCTTGTCGATGTCCTCCACGGCCACCCGACGACCACCGCGAGCGCGAGCGCGCGAACCGGGTCGGCGGCGCCCGTGAAGGCCGTTCATCCCTGATCGGACCGCCGGCGACCGGATCACGAGGCGCCGGCGCCGGTTTTGCCGAGAGACAGGATGGCGCGGTCGCGCGCCTCCGGCGAGAGGTGGCGCAAGGTCGCGAAATAGGCGAGGTTGTGCTCGACCGACGCTTCGTCGAGATCGACCCGGCCAAGCCGCGCGGCGTCGGCCCGATCGCCTGCGAGCCCATAGATCAAGGACAAGGTCTGCCGTTCCTGCGCGGTGGCCGAAGGGGCCGTCGCGACCGGCGCCAGCACCGCGATCGCCCCGTCGTAATCGCCGCTGAGCATCAAAGACAGCGCCAGATCGATTGCCAAGGCCGGGTCCGCGGGGGCGATCAGCCGGGCACGGCGATAGATCGCCTGCGCTTCCTCATGGCGGCCCGTCTGATCCTTGGTGACCCCGAGCAGCAGCATCAATTGCGGATCGTTTGGTTGCAATGCCAGAGCCTTGCCGAGCGGCGCCAGTGCCAGTTCGGGCCGCCCGGTCTTCAGATATGCCTCGGCCTGGCCGCGCAGCGCGGCGAGGTTCTTGGGGTCGCGCCCCAGTGCCGAGTTGAAGGCGAGGAGCGCCTCGTTGGTCTCGCCCATCCGCAGCAGCACCCCGCCCAGCGCCACAAACGGCACCGGGTCGCGCGGCGCGAGCTGGATCGCGCGGCGGTAGAGGTTGACGGCATTGGCGAAATCGCCGGCCTCGCGGGCCGCATCGCCGATCCGCATCAAGGCCGGATAGGTGAGCGGCGGACCGCCGCCATCCCGGCCATTGACATTGAGCGGATCGGTGTGCACCGGCGTTCGGACGCAACCGCCGAGCGCGAGGGTGGCGGAGCACAGCAGCAAGCCGGCTGCCGCAAGAACCTTGGGAGTGCGGGATTGCATCGGCGTTATCGAGGGATGCTGTGGTCGCTGGCGGCATTATCAAAGATGCGCCGGCAGAGCGCTGACGCTTTTTAGGTTTTGCACTTTTTCAACTATTTGGCGGCCCTTTGCGCAAGGCCTATCGCAAAGCGCGCCGGCGTTCGGCGAGAATCGCCCTCAGGATGCAGACGCCGCGGCGCGTCCGGGGAGCGCCGCCGCTGCCCCGACGGCCCGCTCGATCGCGGCGAGCGCAGCCTCGGCGCGCTTCGGGTCGGGGCCACCGGCCTGCGCCATATCGGGCCGCCCGCCGCCGCCCTGACCGCCAAGCGCCGCGGCTGCCAGACGGGCCAGCGCGACGGCATCAAACCGACCGGTCAGATCCGCCGTGACGCCGACGACAACCGCCGCCTTGCCCCCGGCGCGGGAGAGAACTGCGACAACCCCGGAACCGATCCGCCGCTTCAGATCATCGGCCAGCGATCGGAGTTCGCGCGCCGGGACATCGGCGACGATGCGGCCGTCAAAGGAGACATCGCCGATGCGCCTGACGCCGGAGCGCGCCGGCCCGGCACCGGCCAGGAGCCGGCGCGACTCGCTCAGCTCGCGTTCAAGCCGGCGGCGCTCCTCGACAAGGCTCAGAACCCGCTCCGGCAGTTCGGCGGGGCTTGTGCGCAGCGCCGCGGCAGCCTGGCGCAAGGCGCCTTCTTCAGCGGCGACATGAGCCTCGGCCGCGGCGCCGGTCAGCGCCTCGATGCGGCGCACTCCGGCCGCCACGGCGCTTTCGGAAACGATCTTGAACAGTCCGATATCGCCGGTCCGGCGCACATGCGTACCACCGCACAACTCGACCGAGAACGGTCTTCCCTCCTCGTCCGGTCCGCCCATCGCGACGACGCGCACCTCCTCGCCGTATTTCTCGCCAAAGAGCGCGAGAGCCCCTTCGGCGATCGCGCTTTCGGGGGTCAACAGCCGGGTCGCAACGGCGGCGTTGGTGCGGATGCGGCCATTGACCTCGGCCTCGACCGCCTGGATGTCCGCGGGCGCGAGCGGGCGCGGATGGCTGAAATCAAAGCGCATCCGGTCAGGGGCGACGAGTGAACCCTTTTGCGTGACATGCTCGCCAAGGCGTCGGCGCAGCGCCTGGTGCAACAGGTGAGTGACCGAGTGGTTGGCGCGCAGCCTCTGCCGCCGCTCGCCATCGACCCGCAGCGCGACCGTGTCGCCGAGCTTGAGCGTGCCGCGCGTCACCTGGCCCTGGTGGACAAAGAGATCGCCGGCCCGCTTCATCGTATCGCGTACCGCGATCTCGGCACCGTTGGGAGTGAAGAGCGCGCCGGTGTCGCCGACCTGCCCGCCCGATTCCGCATAGAACGGGGTCTGGTTGACGATGACGGCGATCTCCGTGCCGGGTGCGGCCTCGCCAACGCGCGCGCCGTCGGCCAGAATGGCCAGCACGACGCCCTCGGCGCTCTCGGTGTCGTAGCCGAGAAACTCGGTGGCGCCCAATTCCTCGCGCAGGCCAAACCAGATCGCCTCGGCGGCGGCCTCGCCCGAGCCGGCCCAGTTGCGCCGCGCCTCTTCGCGCTGGTGCGCCATCGCCGCCTCAAACCCGGCAAGCGCGACCGCGCGCCCACGCCCGCGCAGCACGTCCTCGGTCAGATCGAGCGGAAAGCCGTAGGTGTCGTAGAGCTTGAAGGCGACCTCGCCGGGCAGCGGGGCGCCGGGAGCGAGCCGCTCCGTCTCCTCGTCGAGAAGGCGCAGACCGCGTTCGAGCGTATGCCGGAAATTTGTCTCTTCGAGCCGCAGGGTCTCGGTGATCAGCGGTTGGGCGCGCAGTAGTTCGGGATAGGCCGCGCCCATCTGCTGCACGAGCGTTGGGACGAGCCGCCACACCAGCGGCTCCCGGACGCCGAGAAGGTGGGCATGACGCATCGCCCGCCGCATGATCCGGCGCAGCACATAGCCGCGCCCCTCCTTTGACGGCAGCACGCCGTCGGCGATCAGAAAGGCCGCGGCCCGCAGGTGGTCGGCGATGACGCGGTGCGAGACCGCGTGGGCCCCGCCCGCCGGCACCCCCGACGCCTCGGCCGAAGCGAGGATCAGGGCGCGGAACAGGTCGATGTCATAATTGTCGTGCTTCCCCTGGAGGACCGCGGCGATGCGCTCCAGCCCCATGCCGGTGTCGATCGAGGGGCGCGGCAGCGGCGCCCGCTCGCCGCCCGGCTGCTGCTCGAACTGCATAAAGACGAGGTTCCAGATCTCGACAAAGCGGTCGCCGTCCTCATCGGGGCTGCCCGGCGGGCCGCCGGGAATGCCCTCGCCGTGATCGTAGAAGATTTCCGAGCACGGCCCGCACGGGCCGCTGTCGCCCATCGCCCAGAAATTGTCGGAGGTGGCGATCTTGAGGATGCGCCGGTCGGGCAGTCCGGCGATTTTGGCCCACAGCCGGGCGGCGTCCTCGTCCTCGGCGTAAACCGTGACCAGGAGACGCTCGCGCGGCACCGCAAATTCGCGCGTGACCAGCTCCCAGGCGAGCCGGATCGCCTCATCCTTGAAATAGTCGCCAAACGAGAAATTGCCGAGCATCTCAAAAAAGGTGTGGTGCCGCGCGGTGTAGCCGACATTCTCCAGATCGTTGTGCTTGCCGCCGGCGCGCACGCATTTCTGCGCCGTGGCGGCGCGCCGGTAGGGCCGGCTCTCAAGTCCGGTAAAGACGTTCTTGAACTGCACCATCCCGGCGTTGGTGAAGAGCAAGGTCGGGTCGTTGCGCGGCACCAGCGGGCTCGACGGCACGACCGCGTGATCGTTGCGGGCAAAATAGTCGAGAAAGGCGGCGCGGATGTCGTTGGTCGTCGGCATGGTTAGAGTCTGGCCCTTGGCCCTGTCCGTTCAAGAGGACGGCGGAATGGGTTATCGCAAGAGGCCGCGGTCCCTGTCCAGCCTCAGCCGTCGCCGGCGCGCGCGAGGCAGCGGGCGAGGAGTTCGGCCGGCGCGGCGTGCGCCGCGTCAAACGGCGCGCCGTCGCGGTGCTGCGCCCAGAGACGCCCAAGCCGGTTGAAGAATTCCTCGGCATGCGCGCCGTCCGCCGCCGCCGCGAGAAGCGCCGCATCGGCTTCGGGCG
>JBOHMF010000293.1:0-5898 GCA_050730055.1 Allostellaceae bacterium | reverse complement strand
CCCAGGTCTCGGCGCCGGCCCGGTCGGCGCCGACGGCCATGTCGCGGTAGAGGCCCACCGCCATGCCGCGCGCGGCGGCGCGCGCCGCCGCCGCGCCGAGCTGTCTGTCGGCCAGCCATTGCAGCCAGACAAAGAAATCGAGGCGCGCCCGGTTCTCGGCGGCAAAGCGCGCGACTGCCGGCGAAGCCGGATCGCGATACGCCTCGGGCCAGGCGCGCCAATCGGCCTGGGCCGGGTCCTGCCGTGAAAAATGCTCGCACAGCACAAGGAGCAAGCAATTGCGCTCAAACACCGCGCCGCGCTCCCGGCGGAAAGCGGCAAATTCCCGCCAGCGCGCGGGGTCGGGCGCCGCCCGCGCGGTCTCGAACAGCGCTTCCAGAACCTTGAGCTTGCTCGCGCTGACCCGCGCATAATCGACGAGATGGCGGGCGCGGCATTCTTCGAGAATTTGCCGAAAGCCTGCCGATTCCAGCAGTTCTTGCGCCCGCGGGCAGTCGCGCAGTTCCGGCACGGCCGCCACATCGATGTTGAGGATATTGAGCAGCAGGCGGCTTGCCGGCGAATAGGGGCTGGCGTGCTCGGGATCATCGGGGAACAGTGCATGCAGGGGATTGAGGCCGATCACATCGGCTCCCTCTGCGGCGGCGAGATCCACCAGATGGCAGAGATCGCCAAAATCGCCGATGCCCCAATTGGCTTCCGAACGCAAAAGATAGAGCTGCGCCGCGATGCCCCACAGCCGGCGCCCTTCGGCGAGGACCGGCGGCAGCCAGCAGCGGCCGGGTGTCACGATCAGCGTTGCGGCCGCACCGCCCGGCTCGATTTCGAGGCGGTGATACCCCCACGGGAGATCCTCTTGAAAATCGCTCGCCAGTACCAGCCGGCGGCGCTCCATAAGGCGGCCATCGAGGTTGCGGCTGGCGATCCGGTCGAGCGCTTCGAACACCGCCCGCCCCGATCGCTCGGTGCCACCCTCCAGCCGCAGCCGCCAGGCGACCTCGCCGCTCCCGGCAGGCAGCACGAGAGCGACCGCGAGCGGTCCGGCTTGCGCCTCGATGACCTGCACCGGCGGTAGCGGGCGCAGCCACTCGGCCCGCTCCACCGCAGCGAGCGCCTCCTGCGCCTGTGTCTCATCGGCAGCGGCAACGCCCATCGCAGCCAACAGACGGCATTTGGCCTCGGCTGTCGCCCGCACGGTATTGCCGCGGGCGTCGCGAAATTCGGGTTCGATCCCCAAGCGCTCGGCGAGCCAGTCGAAGGCGGAAGTCGGCTCCGCGAGCGACCAGCGCACCGCAAACGGGCCAAAGACACCACCGTCGCCGATCTCGCCCTCATGCCACAGCACACGGCCGGAAGTCGGCGGAAAGCCCGCGACCGGCACCGCTGACAGATTGGCTGCCAGCGCCAGCTCGCCACCGGGTCCTTCCAGCCGCCAGCGCACGATGACCGCGCCAGCGCCAGTCACCTCGTACTCTCCGCCGCCGTCGATCCCGGCGAGACGGGGCACGATCTCACTGTGCCGCACCGCCAGCACCCGACGATACCAGTCGAGCCAGTCCTTGTGCGGCTTGCGCGCGGTGTCCTCCCAGACGAGCCTGGCGGTGGCAAAGGTCGTCTCGGCCAGGGGGTCGGGAATGCGCTCACGGGCAGCGGGATCGCGGAACTCGGGAAAACGCGCGAACTCCTCGCGCCGGCCCCTGCGCACGGCGTCGGCCAGTTCCGGGCTGAAATCGCAAAAAAAGGGAAACGGCTGCGCCGCTCCCCATTCCTCGCCCATGAACAGCATCGGGACCTGAGGCAGCAGCAGATACACCGCCGCCACGGCGCGCACCGCCGCAGGTGCGGCGAAGGCGGTCAGGCGGTCGCCAAAGGCGCGGTTGCCGATCTGATCATGGTTCTGGATAAAGGCGACAAAGGCGAGAGGCGGCAGATGCGCGCTCGGCTCGCCGCGCGGCCGGCCGCGATAGAACATGACCTCGCCCTGAAAGGCAAAGCCCTCGGCGAGGGCCCGGCCGAGCTTTTCGGTATCGCCCTTGTAGTCGCGGTAATAGCCCTGCTCTTCGCCGCTTGCCGCGACGTGCAGGACGTGGTGGACATCATCGTTCCATTGTGCCGTGTACCAGCGCGGCCGGCCGTTTTCATCCCGCGCCAGGCGGTCCGCGTGGTTCTCCTCGTTTTCGAGGACGAGGTGGACGGGCCGATCCGGCACAGTCGCGCGCACCCGCTCGGCCAGGTCCTGCAACAGGTGGCGCGGGCTGTCGTCGCGAATGGCATGCACCGCGTCGAGGCGCAGACCATCGAGATGAAACTCCTCGATCCAATAGAGCGCGTTGTGGATGAAGAAGTCGCGCACCGGGCCGGCTTCGGCCCCGTCTGTGTTGATCGCCGCGCCCCACGGCGTCTTGTGGCGCAGGGTGAAGGTCTGCGGCGCGATCCTATGAATATAGGCGCCTTCCGGGCCGAAATGATTGTAGACGACATCAAGGAGGACCATCAGCCCGCGCGCATGGGCGGCCTCGATCAAGGCTTTGAGATCCTCGGGCCGGCCGTAGGCGCCGGCCGGGGCATAGGGCAGGACGCCGTCATAACCCCAGTTGCGCCGTCCCGGAAAATCGCCGACCGGCATCAGTTCGAGCGCGGTGACGCCAAGCGCGACCAGATGGTCGAGCTTCCCGATCGCGGCGCGGAACGTGCCTTCCGGAGTAAACGCGCCGATGTGCGCTTCATAAAGGACCGCCTCCGCCCAGGAGCGTCCGCGCCATGCGCCGTCGCCCCAGGCATAGGCGGCGGGATCGATCACCTCGCTCGGCCCGTGCACGCCTTCGGGTTGATGGCGCGAGGCCGGGTCCGGCACAGAAAAGCCGTCAGGCAGAATAAAACGATAGCGCGTGCCGGCGCCGGCCCGCCCGCTGACCCGCTCGTGCCAGCCATCGCCCAGCGCCTGCATCTCTTCCGGCTCGACCGCGCCGTCGAGTTCGAGGCGGACTTTCTTGTGCGATGGTGCCCACAGGCGAAAGCGCACCCGTCCGTCCGCCTGCAAGGCGGCGCCAAACGGCATGGGATGCACGCGCCGCACGGCGGTGGAAGCGTTTTTGGCAAGGGGATGGGAGCGGGGCACGATGAACCTGTGGAGGCGCAGCGACCCTACGGAACAGTCGGCCGGCGGCCAGCGTTCCGTGGCCGTCACAAAAGAGGCGCCACAGTCAACCGATGCGCCGCCGCATCGGAACAAAGCGCTCCCCTTTCCGTTCTCTCGACTCTCCGCCACTGGGAAAACGGGTCCGAGAATGAGCGCGCCGGCCACAACGTCAATTCCGCAGGTCGTGCGACGCTCCCGCCTGCGCGAAGGGCGGCCGTTTCCGCTCGGCGCCACCTGGGACGGGCTGGGGGTCAACTTCGCTCTGTTCTCCGCCCATGCGGCAAAGGTCGAACTATGCCTGTTCGATGCGGCCGGAGACCGCGAGATCGAGCGTATCGAACTGCCCGAATTCACCGACGAGGTCTGGCACGGCTACCTGCCCGACGCACGGCCGGGGACGATCTACGGCTACCGCGTGCACGGTCCCTATGAACCCAAAGAGGGGCACCGCTTCAACCCCAACAAGCTCTTGCTCGACCCCTATGCGAAGGCGGTGCTCGGCCGTCTCGACTGGAACCCGGCCCTGTTCGGCTACCGGATGGAGAGCGGCGACGATCTCTCCTTTGACGAGCGCGACAGCGCGCCCTTTATGCCGCGGTGCCGGGTCATCGATCCCGCCTTTACCTGGGGCGGCGACCGCCCGCCCCAGACGCCGTGGGAGCGCACCATCGTCTATGAATTGCATGTGCGCGGCTACACCAGGCTGCACCCGGCGGTGCTAGAGGAATTGCGCGGCACTTTCCGCGGTCTGGCCGAGCCGGAGGTGGTGGACTACATCCGCCGCCTCGGCGTCACCGCGGTCGAGTTGCTGCCCGTGCACACCTTTGTCGATGACAGCCATCTGCTCGACAAAGGGCTGATCAACTACTGGGGCTACAACACAATCTCGTTTTTTGCGCCGATGCGCCGCTACGCCAGCGTGCCCGATTTCGCCTTTGCCGAATTCAAGGAGATGGTGGCCCGCTTTCACGACGCCGGGATCGAGGTGATCCTTGACGTCGTTTACAACCACACCGCGGAAGGCAACGAACTCGGCCCCACCCTGTCGTTCAAGGGGATCGATAACGCCTCCTATTACCGCCTGCTGCCGGACCAGCCGCGCCGTTACATCAACGACACCGGCACCGGCAACACCGTCAATCTTTCCCATCCCCGCGTCTTGCAGATGGTGACGGACTCGCTGCGCTATTGGGTGCAGGAGATGCACGTGGACGGGTTCCGTTTTGACCTTGGCACGATCCTCGCGCGCGAACCCGACGGTTTTGACGAGGGCGGCGGATTTCTCGATTCCTGCCGCCAGGACCCGGTGCTGTCAGGGGTCAAGCTGATCGCCGAACCCTGGGATTGCGGCCCTGGCGGCTATCAGGTCGGCGGTTTTCCGCCGGGCTGGGCGGAGTGGAACGACCGCTTTCGCGACACCGTGCGCGCCTTCTGGAAGGGCGACGAGGGCATAATCGCCGATCTGGCGAGGCGCCTCACCGCTTCGGGCGACCTGTTCAACCGCCGCGGCCGCAAGCCCTGGGCCAGTGTCAATTTCATCACCGCCCACGACGGCTTCACGTTGAACGATGTCGTCTCCTACGACGACAAGCACAATGAGGCAAACGGCGAGGACAATCGCGACGGGACCTCGAACAATCACTCCTGGAACCACGGGGAGGAGGGGCCGAGCGACGATCCCGAGATCGTCGAACTGCGCGAGCGCCAGAAGCGCAACATGCTGGCCACCCTGATCCTGGCGCAGGGCACGCCGATGATGCTGGGCGGTGACGAGTTTGGCCGCACCCAGCAGGGAAACAACAATGGCTACTGCCAGGACAACGAGGTTTCCTGGGTGGATTGGAACCATGGCGCGCGCGCCGAGGCGCTGATCCGCTTTGTCCGGCATCTTGCCGGCCTGCGCCATCAATACGTCGTGCTGCGGCAGAGCCGTTTTCTCAGCGCGCAATGGAATGAGGAGGTCGGCGTTAAGGACTCGACCTGGCTTGATCCCGCGGGCGAAGAGATCGCACCGGAACAATGGCAGGACCCCGCCGCCCGGTGCATGGGTCTGCTCCTGGATGGGCGCGTGCCGGTGAGCGGCATCCGCCGGCGCGGCAGCGAGGCGACATTGCTGCTGATCGTCAATGCCCATCACGATGTCGTGCTGTTCACTCTGCCGCAGGTGACGGGCGGGCGCGACTGGCTGCGCCTCGTCGATACCAACCTGCCCGAGGAGGATCAGGACCAGGACCCGGAGGACGCCGTGCGCCTGCCGTTCGGGCACCGCTATGCGGTGACGGGGCGCTCGCTACTGCTTCTCCGGCTGCGCCCGGAGAGACCCCCACGCCCGCAAGCCTCCGATTGAAAGCCCGTTTGCCGCGACCGAACGGGTGCGGAGAAGCGGGGACATCCGGCGACTCCCCATGCGTGCGGCGCGGGACGGCGTTGCGCGCAGGGGGCTTTCGCTTTGCCCTGCCTTTGACAAACTTTTTTGATCAAGATTTTGTTCGCTTGTTTCGCTTAGGGTTGCGAAGCGGACAGACCGATCCTGCGGAGAACCGCGCGATCGGCCCATATGTTGTCGCACTGCGTCATCAGCCATCAGCGCGGGTCATTCCGCAAGCGAGGTCGCCGTGGTTGCGTACCAAGGGACTGCGCGCCCAAGCCGGCGCCTTTTTGCGGCAAGTGCGGCGGCATTTGGCTTGCTCGCTCTCCTCGTCTGTCCGCTCACCGCCGCGGCCCAGGATTCCGCGCCGGGCGGGCCGACCGCCCTGCTG
>JBOHMF010000292.1:0-5905 GCA_050730055.1 Allostellaceae bacterium | reverse complement strand
GGTGCGGCGCAAACGGATCGGTGGCGAAAGACTCGGCCTTGGCGATCAGGCCGTCGCGATCGTGTCCCGGCAACGCGGCCAATTCCCGCAACGCGACGGGCGGAACAATCAGTTTCATGGATCATTGCCGCTATAAGCGACAATGTGCGCAAAAAAATTGCCGCTCATGGCGACATTTTTGAGCGTGTCGGCGATACCCGAGCGATCGGCCGAACCCAAAGCGAGACCGTCGGAGAAGCGGCAGGATATGTTAGCATTGTCCGATTGCCGATCTGCCGAGGCCGCTATTCGTCAAGCGTGTCATGCGGCGGCTCGGAAGCAATTGCCACCACAGCGCGATCTCTGCCATTACAGCCCGCATGGGTCACGTCTCTATAAGGAAAATCAATACCTTATCGTCATAGCCGGGCTTGACCCGGCCATCCACGCGGCGCACAATCCACAATCATCTGAGGTCGGGGAACGACGTGGATGCCCGGAACAAGTCCGGATATGACGAGCGGTGGGGGCAGGGAGACATGGCCAACGCACTTTATTACGGCGACAATCTGAGCGTGCTGCGCGAGGAGATCGCCGGCGCGAGCGTCGATCTCGTCTATCTCGACCCGCCCTTTAACAGCCAGGCCAATTACAACGTCCTCTTCAAGGGACCCTCGGGCAAGGGCGCCGACGCGCAGATCGAAGCCTTTGAGGACACCTGGCACTGGGGCGAAGAATCTGAGCGCGCCTTTGCCGAGGTGCGCGATTCCACCCACACCCAGGCCGCCGAATTGCTGCTGGCGATGCGATCGTTCCTCGGCGAGAACGATGTGATGGCCTATCTTGCCATGATGGCGGTGCGCCTCATCGAACTGCACCGCGTCCTGAAACCGACCGGTTCGCTCTATCTGCACTGCGACCCGACCGCGAGCCATTATTTGAAGATATTGCTGGATGCTATTTTCGGGCCAGCCTTGTTCCGTAACGAAATCATTTGGAAGCGATCAGATGCAAAAGGAGATGCTAGCGGACAGGGCGCTAGGCATTTTGGACGGGTCAATGATATAATCCTATTTTATACAAAGGGATTGGATTCAACGTTCCACCCATTACATGTGCCCCTCGATCAGGAGTATGTCGAAACTTGGTATCGTCATCAAGATCCAGATGGGCGCCGCTATAAGCTGGACAACATGACGGGCCCCGGTGGTGCCGCAAAGGGTAATCCGTACTACGAAGTGATGGGTGTTACACGATATTGGCGATATTCACGAGAGCGAATGCAAAATCTGATAGATGAGGGTCGAGTTATTCAAACACACCCTGGAACTGTACCTATGTATAAGCGGTATCTTGACGAATCTCTGGGCACACCCGTTACCTCTAATTGGTCCGATATTTCATTTTTACGCGGCCATGCCATTGAAAAGCTGGGCTATCCGACGCAAAAGCCGGTGGCGCTGCTGGAGCGCATCATCGCCGCCTCCTCAAACGAGGGCGATCTCGTGCTGGACCCGTTCTGCGGCTGCGGGACGACGATCCATGCCGCGCAAAAGCTCGGGCGCCGCTGGATCGGCATCGACATCACCCATCTCGCGATCTCGCTCATCGAACGGCGCTTGAAGGACGCCTTTCCCGGCGCCGCGTTCGAGGTCAATGGGACGCCAAAGGATCTCGCAAGCGCGGTCGATCTGGCGCGGCGCGACAAGTACCAGTTTCAGTGGTGGGCGGTGTCGCTCGTCGAGGCGCGCCCCTATGGCGGCCGGAAAAAGGGCGCCGACCGCGGCATCGACGGCATCCTGTTCTTTCGCAGCGACAAGGACAGGAGCGAAAAAGCCCTCGTCCAGGTCAAGGGCGGAGAGAATGTGGGCGTCGGCATGGTGCGCGAACTCGTCGCCGTCGTCGAGCGCGAGAAGGCGGCGCTGGGCGTCCTGATCTCGCTCGCGCTCCCAACCCGCGCGATGGAGAGCGAGGCGGCCGCCGCCGGTCTCTTTGAAACGCCCTTTGAGAAGGTGCCGAAAATCCAGATCCTGACGCTCGCCGAACTCTTTCAGGGCAAACGGCCGCGCATCCCGCGCCTTGATGCCGCCGCGACCTTTCGCACCGCCGCCCGCGAAGCGAGCGCCAGCCAACCCCGGCTGCTGTGAGATGCGCCGCGGCGCGTTCAGCCAAACGGCAGCAGGATCAGCGCATAGATAAGGCCGCCGGCGACAAACGGGACGAGCCTGGCTTCCGCCGGGTCGGGCAACTCCTTGATCAGCGTGTTGGCGATGACGGCGCCGGCGACAATCCCGAACAGCAGCACCATGACCGACGGCCCGACTGCGTGGCTCACCCCGATGGCCCATCCGATCAGCGATGCGCCGGCCAGAAGAAACCGGCCGCGCCGCTGATAGAGAGCGCCGAGATCGCGGCTCAAGGCATGGTCGAGCGCAATAAAATGCGTGCCCATCGCGACCGCGAACAACAGCGCCGAAACTTCGTCGTGCTCGACCTCGGTGATCCGCGAATAGGACACCAGCGCCACATAGGCGGCAAAGATCAGAACGCGCGCCCAGTCGTGACGGTGCAGGCGGTCGCCCTCGGCGAGCCGGCCGATGGCAAAAAACAGGATGCACCCGCCGAGCGCCGCCAGCGAGACCAGATAGGGGCCGGGCAGAGTGTCCAGCAGTTTGAGCGCGCCCTTGGCGGCCTCGAGCTCCGGCAGCAGGCGGACAAAGACATAAGCGAGCGACATCCCGGCAAAAAACGAGATGACCTCGCGCTCGCGCCGGGCCAGCGCCGGCGGCAAAGGGACGCGCCCGGCAAAGGCGAAGATCAGGGCGAACAGAACCGACAGCCCGAACTCTTCGAACTGCGCGACAAGCGTTTGACTGGTCATCCTCTCCCGGCCCTGGTTGCGCGCCCCGCCGGGGCCAAATTAGGATAGAACAGAGATCGATCCCACCCCGGCGGGAGAAGAGGCATGATCGCCAGACCAAACGACGCGCTGTCGCAGATCCACGACCAGGTGATGTGGAGCCGGCTGATCGCGGTTGTCGAGGAGCAGGCGCAGACCCTGGTGCGCACCGCCTTCTCGACCACGGTGCGCGAAGCCGGCGATCTCTCGGCCGGGGTCTTTGACAAGGCCGGCAACATGCTGGCCCAGGCAGTCACCGGCACGCCCGGTCACGTCAATTCGATGGCCGCCGCGGTCCGGCATTTTCTCGACGCCTTTCCGTTGCAGACGATGCGGCCGGGCGACCATTACATCACCAACGACCCGTGGCTGACCTGCGGTCATCTGCACGATCTCACCGTGGTCAGCCCGACCTTTCGCAATGGCGAGCCGGTCGGTCTTTTTGCCAGCACCGTCCATGTCGTCGATATCGGAGGTCTCGGGATGGGACCGGACGGCCGCCAGGTTTTTGAGGAAGGGCTGTCGATCCCGCTGATGGCGCTGGCGCGCGAAGGCCGCATGAACGAGGACCTCCTGCGCATCATCCGCGCCAATGTGCGCGAGCCGTTGCAGGTCGAGGGCGATGTCTACGCGCTCGCCGCCTGCAACGACGAGGGCAGCCGGCGCCTTCTGGAGATGATGGAGGAATTTGGCATCGCCGCGCTCGACCGCCTCGGCGAGACGATCATCGAGACCTCGCGCCAGGCGACGCTCGCCGCGATCGGCAAGCTCAAACCGGGAAAATACCGCAACACGGTTGCGATGGACGGGTTTGAGAAGCCGCTGACCTTGGCCGCCGAGATGACGATCGGGGCCGAGGGCATCCATGTCGATTACACCGGCACCTCGCCGGCAAGCGCCTTTGGCATCAACGTCGTCCTCAACTACACGACGGCCTATACCGCCTTTGGCGTCAAGTGCCTGGTGGCGCCCGAGGTGCCCAACAACGCCGGCTCATTGGCGCCGATCACGGTCAGCGCTCCCGAGGGGTGTCTGTTGAATGCCAGACGGCCGCGCGCGGTGGCGGCGCGGCACACGGTCGGCCACATGCTGCCAGACGTGGTGTTTGGCTGTCTGCATCAGGTGATGGAGGGCGGGGTTCCGGCCGAGGGCGCGTCCTCCTTGTGGATCCCGCAGATCTTTGGCGGCGCCGACCTGATCGATGAGGTGGGCGGCAACGGCGCCGGGCCCGAAATCCGGCCCTTCAGCACCGCGATCTTTCATTGCGGCGGCACCGGAGCGCGGCCGGGCAAGGACGGTCTCGATGTAACCGCCTTTCCCTCGGGTGTGCGCACGATCCCGGTGGAGGCGACCGAAGCGGTGGCGCCGGTTCTCTTCCGCCGCCGCGAGTTTCGCGACGGCTCGGGCGGGGCGGGGCGCTGGCGCGGCGGGCTTGGCCAGATCATCGAACTGGGCGGCGCCGACGGCACGCCGATCGCGATGCTGTGCAACTTTGAGCGTATCCACAATCCGGCGCGCGGACGCGACGGCGGCGGCGCGGGGGCGCCGGGCCGGGTCAGCCTTGCCTCGGGCCGGCCGATCGGCGCCAAAGGGCGGCAGACCGTGCCGGGCGGCGATTTTATCCGCCTCGAACTGCCGGGCGGCGGCGGCTTTGGCGAGCCGCAAGCGCGCGACCCCGAGCAGGTCGCCCGCGATGTCGCCGACGGTCTGATCGCGCGCGAGACCGCCGAAGTGGTCCACCGCGTCGCCCTCGCCGCTGACGGAAGCCTCGATCGGGCTGCGACCGAACGGCTGCGCGCAGTCTGAACCGACGGCGCGTTCCGGCCTGTCCGCGATCCCAAGCCGCGGAGCATCGAGGCTCGGCAACCACGGCATTACCAGATTGTTGTCACACCATAAGGGGCGAATTTCCCGTCCGCGGTGGTGATCGGAATACTCTCGGCCTGCGCTTGTGCGATCAGCATCCGGTCGAAGGGATCTCTGTGCAGAAGCGGCAGCGATCCGAGTTGGCGGAGATGGGCAAAGGTGATCGGCAGCACCGAAAACCCCTCCTCACGCAACACGCTTTCCAGGTCGGCAGGAAATGTGAGCTTCCCCAGCGCCCGCTTGATGGTCAGTTCCCAGAGCGAGGCAATGCTGATCAGGATGTTGTTTTCCGGATCGCTGATGGCCGCCTGTGCTGCCGCTCCGAGCGCGTGAGATTCTTCCATCCACCAGAGGAAGGCATGGGTGTCAAGAAGGAGCCGCACTCAGCGACCCTCCCAATCCTTGAGGTCCTCCTCGCTCATCTCGTCGAAGTCGGGAGCGATCCAGATCTGCCCTTTCATCCGGCCAGGCACCCGCGGCTCCCGCGTTTTGACGATCGGGACGAGCCGGACAAGAGGCTCCCCGTTGCGGGCGATCACCACCTCCTCGCCGGCAAGCGCCTTCTCGACGAGCCGCGACAGCGAGGTTTTGGCCTGGTGCATATTGACGATCTCGGGCATCGCGCTCACCTTGGCTAACTTAGCTGAGATGCCGTCCGAACAGGAGAGTGTCAAGCCGGGCCCGGGTGCCGTTCAGGCTTTATCCCAATCACCACCAGCAATGACCCCTTGGCCGGGTTTGGCCCGGCCATCCACGTCTTTGACTTTGCTTGAAAAAAGATGTGGATGCCCGGCACAAGGCTTGTCCTCGGGCCGCGCTCCG
Organism: Allostellaceae bacterium; assembly: GCA_050730055.1. Classification (GTDB taxonomy): domain Bacteria; phylum Pseudomonadota; class Alphaproteobacteria; order ATCC43930; family CGMCC-115725; genus AP-15. The sequence continues at coordinate 339 of JBOHMF010000292.1, read as the reverse complement.
CGCGGACCCGTGGGCCGGGCCCGGAGGGTTGATGTTTTTTCAGGTTGGTATTACAGGACCGGCGCATCGAGGACGGTTTCCGGCTTGTCCGTCTCGATCTCGATAACCCATAGATCGCTATCATAGCCGCGCTGGCGGGCGATCGTGGCGTCGGCTTTGGCCTCGCCGACCGCGGCGGCGCCGGTTGACGAGAGCCAGACGAGCGCGCCGTCCGGTCCGCGCGCCTGGGCCAGGACTCGGCACCCGGCGTCGCGCCCGTTGAACTTCAACAGCACCGCGCCGCTGTCGGGGTCGCCGCGCATCACCACGGCGACCGGGATTGCGTCGTGGTCTCAGAGG
>JBOHMF010000291.1:0-5930 GCA_050730055.1 Allostellaceae bacterium | reverse complement strand
GCCGATGCCGCGGCCCCGCCCGCTGCCCGCGGGGCGGCCCGACTGCCAGCCGCTCATCTCGGCGGCGCGCTCGATGACTGCCCGCGCCCGCGCATCGGACAACAGCGACAGCCGGTAGGCGACCGGGTCGGCTCCGGCCCGCTCGGCCAACTCGTCAAGCGCTCCCTCGATGGCAAAGACGTTGAGCGTCGCGCCAAGACCGCGCAGCGAAGAGGTGCGCACCGGCGTCTCGGCGATCAGGTGATGGACGATGCGCTTTCTGGCAAAATCATAGAGCGGCTCGCCGTTGCGGGTGCCGCCGCCGCCCCCGGATTCGGGCGGATCGGCGGCCGGGGCGGGCGGCGGCGGATCGGGCAGCGCCTCTTCAGCGAGGAGCGCCGGGCCGCGGCCGGGGCGGCTCGAATGCCGGCCGCTCCATACCTCGGTCGTCCAGTCGGCGGGCCGCCCGGCGGCATCAAGCGTGGCCTTGACCGTCACCACCATCGCCGGGCTGACCGGCTCAAAGCCGAATTCCTCCTCGCGCCGCCAGCGCACCCGCACCGGGACCCCGGGCCGGTGCAAGGCGATGACCGCGGCATCGGCCGCCGCGTCGTCGGCGCCATTGTGGCCATAGCAGCCCGGCCCCTGGGCGTGATGGACCGCGATCGCCGCGGGATCGAGCTTCAGGGCCCGCGTCAGCGCCGCACGCAGCGGAAAGACGCCCTGCGAATGGGTCCACACCTGCAACCGCCCGTCCTGATAGAGCGCGAGCGCGCAGGACGGCGCGATTGAGGCATGGGCGATGTGCATGCGCGTCGCGCTCGCCTCATAGCGGTCCTGCGCGGGCGCCGGCGCTTCGGGCAGGGGCGCGCCATAGACATGATCGATCGAGGGCTGCTGCAACAGCCAGCGCGCCTCCTCCTGAAACGGGTTGAGCCGGTCGAGACCGTCCCAGGCGACGTGGTTCGGGGCAACCGCCGCGACCGCCTCGACGGCGCTCTCCTCGGCCCCGAGGATCGCGAGAAAGCTGCCGACGCGCAGGATCTCGATCGGCGCTCCCTTGGCGGCGCGAACGAGCGCCGCCTCGTCGACCGTCTTGAGCGTTGCGCCGCGCCGCGGCTGGCGCACGACGCGGGCATGGATCATGCCCTCCCGCGTCATGTCGTGGACAAAGACCGGCGCGCCAAACAGTTTTGCGGCGAGATCGACGCGCGGCAGGTCGCGCCCGATGACGCGATGCGCGCTTGCCGCCTTGACCGGCGCCCCGCCGCTCGCCGGGCGGGCAAGATCGACGGCGGCGGCGAGCGACCAGTAATCCTCTCCCATCGGCGCGCCGTGCCGCACGATCGCGCCGTCCTCCACCGTCAGATCAGCGGGCGAACAGCCGAGACGCGCCGCGGCTTCCTTGAGAAACAGCGCGCGCACCTCGGCGCAGGCGAGAGCGAGGGCGACGCCGCCGGACTGCATCGACTGGCTGCCCGCGGTGTAGCCCTCGTTGGGCGTCAGATCGGTGTCGCCGGAGTGCAGAAGGATGCGCTCCGGCGCAACGTCGAGCTCCTCGGCCGCGATCTGGCGCATCGCGGTCAACACGCCCTGGCCGATCTCGACCCGTCCGGTCATGACCGTGACCGCGCCGGGCGCGGCAAAGCGGACCCATTGGTCGAGGCGCGGATTGTCGGCGAGGAGCGGCGGCAGAGAGGGTTGGGCGATCCCGCTCATCGCGCGACTCCCTCGCGCATCCGGCCGGCGGCGCGCTCGACCGCACGCAGGATGCGCACATGGCTGCCGCAGCGGCAGATGTTGTCGTCAAGCGCCCCGGCGATCTCGGCGCGCGAGGGCGCCGGGTTGCGGTCGAGGAGCGCCTTGGCCGAGATCAGGATGCCGGGCAGGCAATAGCCGCACTGGCCGGCCTGCTCGGCGAGAAAAGCCTGTTGCAGCGGGTGCGGCCGCTCGGGAGTGCCAAGCCCCTCGACCGTGAGGATATCCCGGCCGGCAACCGTGGCGAGGGCCTTGCCGCAGGATTTCTCCGGGTGGCCGTCGATCAGCACCATGCACGAGCCGCACTGTTCGAGGCCGCAGCCGAATTTTGTGCCGGGGAGGCCGAGATGGTTGCGCAGCACATCGAGCAGCGGCGTGTCGCCATCCGCCGTCACGCTGACTTCGCGCCCGTTCACGTTGAGGGGAATCGGCTGCATCGCTGTCTCACTGGTGAGGATGCGGCACTATATCAGGATCGATCACAGCGCGCGTTGCGAAACCCGAGGGAGGCACAGCATGAAGGCAGCAATCCGCCGCACCGGCGAGAGGATGATCCGGGTGTGAACGCGCGCGATGCGATGACGCCCCCGGCCGCTGACGAACCGTGGCCGGAGGTCGCAACAGCGCTGTCGGGCTATGAGTTGCTCAATGATCCGCTGTTGAACAAGGGCACGGCGTTTCCCGAGATCGAACGCGAAATTTTTGACCTGCACGGGCTGCTGCCGCCCCATGTGACGACGATCGAGCAGCAGGCGGCACGGCGGCTCGAAGCGCTGCGGGCGCTCGGCGACGATCTTGACAAGCATGTTTTTCTGCGCGGGTTGCAGGACACCAACGAGACGCTCTACTACGCCCTTCTGGCTCAGAACCTCGAAGAGCTGCTGCCGCTTGTCTATACTCCGACGGTCGGGCGCGGGTGCCAGCGCTTCAGCCACATCTTCCGCAAGCCGCGCGGCCTCTTTCTCAGTCTCCCGCAACCGGACCGCATCGCCGGCATCCTGGCGCAGCCGCGCTTTGACCCGATCGAGGCGATCGTCGTCAGTGACGGCGAGCGCATCCTCGGTCTCGGCGATCAGGGTGCGGGCGGCATGGGCATCCCGATCGGCAAGCTCGCGCTCTACACGGTCTGTGCCGGCCTGCACCCGGCGACCACGCTCCCCGTCTTTCTCGATGTCGGGACCGACAACGCCGGAAAGCTCGCCGACCCGATCTATGTCGGCTGGCGGCACGAGCGCGTGCGGGGCGCCACCTACGACGGGTTTATCGAGGCGTTTGTCTCCGCCGTGCGCGCGCGTTGGCCGCACGTGCTGCTGCACTGGGAGGATTTTGCCCTCGGCAACGCCAACCGCCTGCTGACCCGCTATCGCGATCAGTTGTGCACCTTCAACGACGACATCCAGGGCACCGCGGCGGTCGCGGTCGGCGCCCTGCTCGGCGCGATCGCGGTGACCGGCGTGCCGCTGGCGCGGCAGCGCATCGCCATCCTCGGCGCCGGCTCGGCCGGCTCGGGCATCAGCGCCCTCTTGCTGCGGGCGATGATGCCGGAAGGTCTGTCGGAAGCCGAGGCGCTCGACCGCTTCTATCTGGTCGATCGGGACGGTCTTCTGGTCGCGGGGATGCCGAACCTCCAACCGTTTCAGGCGCGCTTTGCACAGGACACGGCGCGGCTCGCCGGCTGGGAGCACGCCGCCGCGGGTCGCATCGGCCTCAGGGAGGTAGTCGCCAATGCGCACCCGACGGTGCTGATCGGCACCTCGGGCCAGGCCGGCGCCTTCTCCGAGGCGATCGTGCGGACGATGGCCGAGCACGTGCGGCGGCCGATCATTTTTCCGCTGTCAAACCCGACTGCGAACAGCGAGGCGACCCCCGAGGACCTCCTGGCCTGGACCGAGGGCCGCGCCGTCATCGGCACGGGCAGCCCGTTTCCGCCGGCCAGGCGCAATGGCCGACTGTTCCGCATCGATCAGACCAACAACGCCTACATCTATCCGGGCGTGGGTCTGGGTGCGATCGCGGTACGGGCCCGCCACATCTCGGAAGCGATGTTCATGGCCGCGGCCCGTGCGCTCGCCGCGGCCTCGCCGGCGCGTCGCGACCCCGAGGCCAATCTGCTGCCGCCGATCACTGAGCTGCGCGCGATCTCCTTTCGCGTCGCTCTCGCGGTGGCGTTGCAGGCCGAGGCGGAGGGTTTGGCCGCCGCTCCCGCAGGAGAACGGTTGGCGGACGTGATCCGGGCGAAAATGTGGGAGCCGGTCTATCGACCCTATCGCCGTCTCATGATCGACCGGGAGCGGACTTCGACTGCTTTGTTCCTGCCCTGATTTCACTCAGAATGGGCGCGGGATCAGCGCCGGGGTGATGCGGCGGTATTCTTCGTATTCGGCGAAGGTCTGGCGCATGCGCCGCTCCTCGACCCCGATCCGGCGCAGGATCGTCAGCAATGCGCTGAGAACAGCGAGCAATCCGCGCCACTGGCCGATCGCCAGCGCGGTGCCAAAGAGGGCGAGAAGCAGGCCGGTATAGATCGGATGCCGCACCAGGCGATAGGGACCGCTGCACACCAGCGTATGGCCCTCTTTGAGGCCGACATAACCGCTCCAATTGCGCCCGATGTGCCAGCGCGCCCACACCGCAAAGCCGAGGCCGATCGCGACCAGGGCGGTGCCCAGAAGCGGCAGCGCCGCGCCCTCCGGGGCAAAGCGGGCCGAGAGTGCGCGCGGCAGCAGGCGCGGCGCCGCGAAGAGGATGGCGCACAGGGCGAGCGGCACGCGATCGATGAGGCGCGCGCCGATTGTCTCCCGCCAGCGCGTCGCCTTGGCAAAGGGGGCTGCGGCAAGCCAGCACAGGCACCAGGCGGCCCACAAGGCCGGGATCAGGATGTGCGGGGCGATCGGCAGGCTTGTCACGCCGGCACCTCAGAGCGCTCCAAGCAAGAGAATCTCAGGCGGCCAGCGCGGTCAGATGCCCGCGGTCGGCATAGTCGAGAATGCGCCGGTCGCGCGTCATCAGGGCCGCGCCGGTCACGCGCGCCGTGGCGACGATCATGCGGTCAGCCGGATCTCGGTGAAAGGCGTCGGGGAGACAACAACTCTCGATGGCAATGCGCGGCAATAGAGGCTCGACTGAAAGACCGGGAGCCGATACGGCTCCCTCTATCCATTGCGTCAGGGGCTGCCCCAGGCTGATGCGGTCGCGCGCGGCCAGCAGCGCGGCCTCCCAGAGCGAAATCGCCGCGATCCTGAGTCGGCCAGCGGCAGCGGCACGATTGATCATCCCTCGCGCGCCCTCCGCCAACTCGCCGCTGGCCAGCATGAACCAGATCCATATATGCGTGTCCAGCAAGAGCACCCGAGGCTCAGATGTTCTCGGCATCGCCGGTCCAGTCCACATCCTCGATCGGGCTGATGATGTCGCCGCAAATCCTGGCGGTCCCCGCCATATATCCAAAGAGATCGATCGGTTCCTCCTCGACCGGTACCAGCCGGGCGACGGGCTTGCCGCGCTTGGTGATGACGATCTGGGTGCGGCGCTCTGCGACCTCATCCATAAGACGCAGACAGTTCGCCTTGAATTCCGCCGCTGCGATCCGACGCTCGTTGGTGTCCATATCGCCACTTCCTGACCATTGATCATGGTCATATGAGAATAAAGACGCGGCGCGCAACCGCGCCGGTTTCCGCGGTCACCGCTCACCTTCTCAGCCGGATTTCCGGGAGGATCTTGCCAGGCCGTAGAGGCTGATCGCGATCCAGAACACCTCGATCACAGCGGAAGGAAAATTCCACTCGAAAAACAGCGAAACCAGGATCAGGGCGGCGCCGATCAGATTGGCCAGCGGATAGCGCCAGTCGTCCGAGCGCAACCGGCCTCGCTGATTGGCGAGATAGGCGATGATGATGATCGCCGCGCCGGCAAAGCCGGCCAGATCATAGAGCCCCATCGCCCGCCGCCATCAGATTTTGCCGACCGTCGCCGTGCCATTGGCGCTCGGCTGCGGCTGATCCGCAACCGGATATCTGCTATGATCGCGGCGAGACGACAGGCGTGTGCAGGAGAGGATGACATGGGCGAAATTCTCGGCATCGGCGTCACACATTTTCCCGGTCTCATGCTGCCCGACGGCTATATGGGGACGTTTCTCGACCGCACCTTGAAGAGCGATCGGGTGCCGGCCGAGATGCGCGATCCAGAAC
>JBOHMF010000290.1:0-5946 GCA_050730055.1 Allostellaceae bacterium | reverse complement strand
CGGCTGGCGCACGTCCTTCATAAAACCCGACATCCAGGGTAGAGCAGGGTAGAGCGGGGTGGGGTGGGTCGAGCAGTTACCGTTTCGCTCGGACCCAGAAACAAATCCTCAGTACAAGACTCAAGCACAACTGAAACAAATACACGACCAGTTGCAATGGGAACTAATGGATAACATGTTTGGGTATCCTACTAAAACCATCCACGTTCGCTATATGGTTCAGTTGACTGATGATGGCAAGAACATCTACGTAACAGTAGAACAACGATAGAAGGTCAAAGAGGTGCACCGTTAGGTGGACGAATAGGCGTTCCGATCCCGGCGATCGCACGTCGCGATCGGCGCTGGCCAGAAGCCGCGCCCGCGCGCTATCGTCTGCTGCCGCGGCGCGCGGCCGTGCCAGAGAACGGCGGAGGACCAGGATGGCTTATGAAATCCAGCATGTGCATCTCAAGACCCGCGATCCGAAGGCGACGGCGCAGTTCTACATCGACAATTTTGGCGCCCACCTCCTCGCCGAGATCCCGGGCCGCGGCGTCCAGATCAGCCTGTCGGGGCTGCAACTCAACATCACCACCCTGATCGAAGCGCAAAAGCGCGAGCAGCGCTATGGGATCGAGCATATCGCGCTGGAGACCGACGACTATTCCGGGATGCTGGCCCGGTTGCGCCAGAACGGCGCCACGATCCTCGAAGAGCTGACCGCCAACCCGGGCCGGCGGGTGTGCTTTATCGCAGCGCCGGACGGCGCCCAGATGGAAGTGATCGAGAAGGCGTAAGGACCGCTTGAGGGCGGCGCCCGCGATGGGAGCGGCGAAATGGCATTAAAGGACCGGATCGCGCTCGGGCTGGCGCTGCCCCACCGTTCGCCGGAGCCGATCGCGATGGCGGATGTGCGCCATGTCGCAACGCGCGCCGAAGCGCTCGGCTTTGGCGATCTGTGGGTGACCGAGAACACGATCGACCATGTCTTCTGCTTTGATCCGGTCGTTGTCCTGAGTTGGGCGGCCGCGGTCACGGCAAAGATCCGGCTCGGCGCCTCGGTGGTGGTGCTGCCGGCGCATCATCCGATCCACGTCGCGCACCAGTGGGCGTGCCTTGATTACGCCAGCGGGGGCCGGGCGATCCTCGGCCTGGGTCTCGGCCGCGAGCATCACTATGCCGGATTTGGCGTTCCGCAGGAGCGGCGGGTGCGCCGCTTTCTCGAAGGCGTTGCCGTGATCAAAGCGTTGTGGACCGAGCCTGCGGTCGATTATCACGGCAGCCTCTACCGCCTCGACGGCGTGACGATGGCGCCAAAGCCGGTGCAGCGGCCGCACCCGCCGATCTGGCTCGGTGTCGGCCACCCCGATGCGCTGAAGCGGGCCGCCGCGATCGCCGACGGCTGGATGGGGTCGGGCGGGTCGAGCACCGCCGCCTTTGCCCGCGCGGTTCCGCTGCTGAAAGCCGCGCTCGAACAGAAGGGGCGCGACCCGACCTCTTTCCCGATCTCAAAGCGGGTGTTTCTGGCGATCGACGAGCGCCCCGAGCGCGCCCGCGCCCTCCTTGACCGCTGGTTCACCGAGGTTTATCGCAACCCCGCCGGGACCGACGCCTCGGGCGTTCACGGCACGCCGGAGAGCGTGCGCGCACGGCTGGAGGAGATCGCGGCGATGGGCGCCAGCCATCTGCTGCTCAACCCCGTGGGCCGCTATGCCGAGCAGTTGGAGGCGACGGCCGCCGTCGCCGGGCTGGCGTGAGAACCGTCAGTTGGGATAGCAGGCCGAGGCGTTGAGCGTTACGCCGCCCGCCGGCAAGAGCACGATCCTTGGCACCGCGCTGGTAAAGGTGGTGGTGATCAAGACCGCGGAAAACCCCGTGGTCCCGCCGCAGGTGGCGTTGTTGTTGAGGGTGATGTTGCCGCTCGGGATGGTGAGGCCCCAGTGGCTCGCCACCCCCTGGATATAGCTCGTCGTATTGGCCGCATTGTAGCTTCCGCCCGAGGCGCAGGCGCTTTGCGTGAGGGCCATGCAGCGCGCCCCGACCGTCGCGGTCTCTTGCAGTGCCTCCCGCGTCCACAACAGGCGGCCGTACTCGATGGTGCCAAAGACGAGCGCCAGAAACATCGGAAAGACCAGGGCGAACTCGATCGCCACATTGCCGCCCTCGGCGCGGCGGAGCGTGCCTCGCGCGGGGCGGGTCATTGCGTCTCGACCAGCGCGCTCTGGCTGATCGTGCCGCTGGGCACAAAGCCAAAGGCGGGAAAGACCGGGGTGAAATTGCGGCTCGCGGTGATCGCGACAAACTTGCCGGCGATGCCGCCGCTGCCGCCGCAGGCGCTGCCGGGGGTCAGGGAACTGCCCCATGTCCAGTTTGGCGGCGCGCCGGTCGGGCAATAGGAGTTGTCGGCGTTGCCATTGCAGGCGGTGGGCGCGGTGCCGCCGTTCGCCATCCCCGGCGCGCCATTGTTGACGCAGACGCCGCTCTCCGCCCAGTTGCTGCCGTTGGCATTGGCCACGATGGTCGCGATCGAATCCGCCAGCGTCGCCCCGTTTGCGGAATCAACGCTGGCGGCGTTGACCGCGGCGTATTCGGCGCCGGCGGCCACCGCCGCGTCGATCCGCGCTTCGGTGTAGATCAGGGTTCCAAGATCGATCGTTCCGGCGACGAGCGTCAGCAGGGCCATGGCGACAAAGGCGAACTCGATGGCAGCGACGCCGGAGTTCTGCGCCCCGAGTGTTCGCAGGGTGCCGGCAAAAGAAGAGAGGAATCCCATCGAGATGCCTGCCGCGCTCACTCGACCAGGGCGACGCCCTGGCCGACATTGGTTTCGCCCGGAAACTTGCAATCGGTGCCGACGGCGCCGCCATTGGTGACCGAGACGCTCGTGCCGATCAGCTCGAGGCAGGCGTTCGGCGGGTTGTTGACCTGGCCGTCGCCGTTGAGAGAGACCGGACCATTCGGGAAATAAAAAGCGCCCGCCAGGGTGGTTCCGCTCGCGCCCTGGGTGAAGGCGGCGCCCGCCGTAACGTTGGAGGAGGTCGGGCCGATCACCAGCAGGTTCGCGGTGTTCCCGGACGAGGGCGCAGTCAGATCGACGTTGCCAAACCCGGCCCCGACGCAGAACGTGCTCGTCGTGCCGCCGCAGCTGACCGTTGCCGCGCCGCCGATCACGAAGGTTACATTGCTGCCGCTGACGCCGATTGAGGAACTGCCGCAGCTGACATCGCCGCCGTTATTGGCCCCAAACGCGACGTAGTCACTCACCGTCCAGGTGCCAGCGCCCAGGGTCGTCCCGCCGGCGAGCGAAATATAGCCGTTGATGTCGTGCTGGGCGGCGGCGCTGAGTGTCAAGCAGGTGCCGCCGCCGCTGACGATGTTGCCGGCGGTTTCAAAGACACCGCCGCTGCCGGTCGCATCACCCAGGGTCGTCAATTGGCTCCTGCCGACGTTGATCGAGTTGCCGTCGCTGGCCGCGCCGATCTGGAAGCTGTTGCTGCTGCTGCCGCTGCCGATCGTCAGGGTGGCGCCCCCGCCATTATAGATGCCGCCGGCCAGGACATAGGTACCGGGGCCCATGTTGAGGGCGGTTCCGGTGTTGCAGATGCTGTAGCCCTGGATACCCCCGCAGGACTGACTGCCCTTCCCAAAATAGTAAGTAATGTTGGAAGCGCCGCTCGTATTGAAATTTACCGTGACCCCTCCCTGCAAAACGATATTCCCAAAAGTGAAGCTGGTGGCGCCGGTACAGGTGACAGTCCACGGGGGCGAGGTTGAGGTCCCGATGCTGCATCCTGGTGGCAGGCTGGCGGTAATTGACGAAGCGTTGTAGCCGAATTTTATATCGGTCCCGCCGGTGACGCTTGGCGAGGTGAGGGCGGAGACGGTGGAAAGACGGGCGGTGGCCGCGGTGACATTCGCGTTGCCGCTCAGCGGGTCGGCGGTCGAGGCCCTGACTATACGGGGCGTCGAAGCCGGAAATGCGCAGGGAGGGGCGGTCGGAGCCGAGCCGGAATCGTAGCCGAGGACCGGGGTGGTGATGTTGTCGCTGGTCTCGGCGCAGGCCACGGTGCTGTTTGAGGCGACGGCGCAGCCGGGCGCGCTGATGCTGCCGGTCCCGCTCAGCACGATCCCGCTGCCGCTGGAACTGAGGGCAAGGATGCAGGCAGGCGCGCCGACCTTGATCTCGGCATAGGCGGTGGCGCCGACCGAGAGGCTCGCCATGTTCGGGCTGACCACCCGCGCCAGCATCAAGGGATCGCTCGTCGTCACCGTGACCGCGACGGCCTCATTGCCGTCGCCGGATGGCGAAGAGACGACCTGGGCAGTCGCGGCGGTGCCGGGCAGCCCGTTGAGCGCGACGATGTTGCCGACGGCGCTGCCGGCGCTGGAGGAGGAACTTGTCGAATTGTAGACCAGTGCGCCGCTGGTGGCGGCGATGTCGGCGATCCTCTGGTTCTCGGCGTGCCGCAACAGACCGCGGCCGAACTCGACGGCGAGCGCCGAGACGCCGATTACGCCGACCAGGACAAAGGCGCTGAGGATAGCGATGGCCCCCCGCCGATCGCGAAGCAAGTGGCGGAACATGGCTGGCAGCCCATCCCAGTGGTCAACCGTGAACGCAATCCTAACCGTCTGTCGGTAAACGACTTCCTAACGCGGGACAAAACTTGTCGGGGCGCGTGGCAAAAGGGGAGCGGGCGCCCGCCGGTGCGGCTACACTGGGCGCGCGGCCGCTGCTACGGGCCGCCCAACCGATGCGGAGGACCGATGCCCGCCTATCTCATCGCCGATGTCGAAGTCACCGATCCCGCCGGCTACGAGCCGTACCGGCCGCTCGCCGCGGCGAGCATCGCGCGCTTTGGCGGCCGCTTTCTGGTGCGTGGCGGCGCCGCCGAACTGCTCGAAGGCGCGCCCGCACCAAACCGCACCGTCGTCATCGAGTTTCCCGACCTCGAGACGGCACGGCGCTGGTATCGCTCCGAGGAGTACCAGCGCGCGCTCAAGATCCGCCAGGCCGCCTCGCGTGGCCGGCTCATCCTGGTCGAAGGCGCAGGCTGATACCGAAGCCCGAGGCCGCGGGCGCGTTCCGGTTTGTCAGAGGGACGTGGATCAGGTGTTGATCGCGGCCAGCTCTTCGCGCCGCAGCCCGTGCCGCACGCGCGCGACCAGTTCGTCGGGGTCAAAGGGGATGCCGGTCGGGTGCTTGTCCGCCCTTGAGCGGCCTCGCATGTAGGCGTTGCCCTCGGCCGCGACGGCGAAGTTGTCGAGCAGCAGTTCGACCTGGTTGCCGTCCGGGTCGAGATAGTACATCGAGGTCGTGACGCCGTGATTGGTGCACTGCCGCGGTGTGATGCCGAGCGCTTTCAGCCGCAGATAGTTGTCCGCATATTCGTCGAGATCGGAGTAGGTGAAGGCGACGTGATGCAGCCCCGCCGCCCGCGGGTCGTGCGCGGCGAGCGGTCCGGGATCGAGAAATGCGACCCGGTGATGCTCCTCGTCATAACTGATGAACGAGATCCGCTCCGCTTCATAGAGGATTTCGGCCCCGAGCACGGTGCAATACCATGCGATCATCTCGCGCCGGCGGTTGGTTTGCAGCACGAGATGCGACAGCTTTGACGGCCTTGCCATTGGTTCCCTCCCTCTTGCGGGCGCGGCATCGTAACGCCGCGGCCCGGCGGGCGGCAAGGCGCGCGCTCCTGCCGTGTCAGGGGCGAGAGCGGGGCGCGATCACGGCGCCGGTGCGGCCCGGTAGTCGCTCTCGCTGACGTGCTCGCCCCACTCGGTGCCCTGGCCGCCCTCGCCGTTCTCCGACATCGCCAGATGGGCGAACAGGCGGTCGGGCGCGGCGCCGTGCCAGTGCGGCGTGTCGGGCGGGATCATCACGGTGTCGCCGGGGTAGATCGCCTGCGGACGCGATCCCTTGCCGATGCAGATGCGCCCGACCCCGGAGAGGCAATAGAG
>JBOHMF010000289.1:0-5955 GCA_050730055.1 Allostellaceae bacterium | reverse complement strand
CGGCTTGGTCATATAAACGACGCCGCCCGCCTCGAACACGTCCTGCGGCTTGGCCGGTGCCCGCGCCGGCGGCGGCAGCGGCAATTCCGCCTGGCGCGGCGCGCGCAGCGCAGCCGGGGAAGCCGCCGGACCCTCGCTCCTGACCGCGAGCACCGCCCCGGTCACCTCGTTCGGGCGATAGGTCGTGCAGCCCTTGCACCCGAGCCGGTAGCATTCGCGATAGACATCCTTGAAGTGCTCAAACGGGAAGTCGGCGGGGACGTTGATCGTCTTGGAGATCGAGCTGTCGATATGCGGCTGCACCGCCGCCTGCATCAGGACGTGATCGGCCGGGGAAAGCGTCTGGGCATCGACAAAATAATCGGGCAGCGGGGCCAACTCGCCCCTTTCATGGCGAAACCGGCGATAGGCGTAATCGCTGACCTCCTCCTCGCGCGGGCTGCCGTCCGGCATCAGCACGGTGCGGGTATAGCGAAAGCTGAACACCGGCTCGATCCCGGAGGAAACATTGTCGGCGAGCAGCGAGATCGTTCCGGTCGGCGCCACCGAGGTCAGAAGCGCATTGCGGATGCCGCTTGCCGCGATCGCCGTGCGCACGTCCTCGTCAAATCCGGCGACGGTCTCGCCGGCGAGATAGGGTGCGCGATCAAACAGTGGGAAGGCCCCCTTCTCGACGGCAAGCGCGACCGAGGCGAGATAGGCTTCGTGCGCGAGCGCGCCGACCCAGCGCTCGGCCGCCGCGGTCGCCGCCTGCGACCCATAGCGCAGACCGCACAGGATCAGCGCGTCGGCAAGACCGGTGACGCCAAGCCCGATGCGGCGTTTGGCGCGGGCTTCCTCCTGTTGCTGCGGCAGCGCAAAGCGCGAGATGTCGATCGCGTTGTCGAGCATGCGCACGCACACCGGCACCAGCGCGCGCAGCCAGTCGAGATCGAGCCGCGCCTCCGGCGTAAACGGCTCGGCGACGAGGCTGGCCAGATTGATCGACCCCAAAAGACACGCCCCATAGGGGGGCAGGGGCTGCTCGCCACAAGGGTTGGTTGCGTTGATTGTCTCGCAATAGTACAGATTGTTGCGTCGATTGATGCGGTCGATAAAGATGACACCCGGCTCGGCATAGGCGTAGGTGGCGCGCATGATCTTGTCCCAGAGTTCGCGCGCCGGCAGCGCCTTCCACACCGTGCCGGCAAACAAAAGCTGCCAGGGCAGGTCCTCGGCGACCGCCTGCATAAAGGCGTCGGTGATGAGGACGGACAGGTTGAACATGCGCAGCCGGCCGGGTTCGCGCTTTGCTTCGATAAACGCCTCGATGTCGGGGTGATCAACGCGCAAGGTCGCCATCATCGCGCCGCGGCGGTAGCCGGCGCTCATGATCGTGCGGCACATCGCGTCCCACACGTCCATGAACGACAGCGGCCCCGAGGCGTCGGCGCCCATCCCCTTCACGGGTGCGCCGCGCGGCCGCAGGGTCGAGAAGTCGTAGCCGATGCCGCCGCCCTGCTGCATGGTCAGCGCGGCCTCGCGCAGATGGGCGAAGATGCCGCCCATGTCATCGGGGATCGTCCCCATCACAAAGCAGTTGAACAACGTCACCTGCCGGCCGCTGCCGGCGCCGGCGAGAATGCGCCCGGCCGGCAGAAACTTGAAATCGCTCATCGCTGCAAAAAAGCACTCGGTCCAGATTTCGGGTTCGCGTTCGGGGGCGGCGAGCGCTGCGGCGACGCGCCGCCACGTATCCTCGATCGTGCGGTCAATCGGCGCGCCCGAAGGTCCCTTCAGGCGATATTTCATGTCCCAGATGCGCTGCGAGATTGAGCCGACAAGAGCCATGACGGGCAACCTTTCTGCCCCGGATATACCACAGTTCCGGATTCGTTCACAATGGAGACGCCGGCGCGCATCATAACCGCGCCGCCCCTATCGCCAAGCAGGGCTAAACGACCTTTTCGGCGGACGCATCCGCTGCTAAACAGGCCGCGATGAGCCCGCTGAGCGATCCCCATTACGAGGATGATTTCTACGCCTGGACAGAGGAGCAGGCGGCGCTGCTGCGCCAGCTTCCAGCCGGCGGAAACCGCCTCGATCCCGCGCATATCGCCGCGGAGATCGAAGATTTGGGACGCAGCGAGCTGCGCGCCGCACAATCGTTGTGCGAGCATGTCATCGAGCATCTCTTAAAGCTTGAATATGGCAAGCTCACCGGACCGGCGGAACATTGGCGCGACGAGATCGTCGAATGGCGGCTCCAGCTCGAAAAGATTCTGACCCGCAGCATTGAGGCCAAGCTCGATCTGCCCGGACGCTACCGCGCCGCGCTGCGGCTCACTCACCGCTTCGAGCGGCATGCTCCCGGTTTTGCCGGCCGGCTGCCAGCAGAATGCCCCCATACGCTCACCCAGATCGCCGGCAGCGGCGAGGGCGATTGGTTTCCGCCGCCACGGGAATAGTCTCTGCAATCCCGATCAGGCGCCGCCGGCAGGTGCCGGCACGGGCGCTGCTGCGACCCCGCCTTCGCGCACCAGCGCCGCGGTGGCGTTCTCGATCCGCCGCTCGATCTCGCCCATCAGCTTTTTGCGCGGCCAGCCCGGCGCGATCGGATCGAGAAACTCGAGAACGACGCACCCCTTGTGCTTTAGAAAGCTGCGCCGTCCCCAATAGAGACCGGAATTGACCGCGGCCGGCACCAGCGGCACAGCGAGCGCCTGATAGAGCGCGGCGACACCCGGCTGATAGGACAGACTGAGACCGGGCGCGGCGCGCGTCCCCTGCGGAAAGATGACGACCGGACGCCCCGCGGCGATCACCAGCCGGGCCGCGGCCACCATCCGACGCAGCGCGCCGGCGCCACCCTTGCGGTCGATCCCGATCGACCCGGAGCGCGCGGCATACCAGCCATAAATCGGGAACCACAACAGCTCGCGCTTGACGACGACGGCCGGATCGCCGAGCACGATCGGCACGATCAGCGCATCCCAGGCGGACTGGTGCTTCAAAGCCAGTATGTAGCCGCCCGGCGGCAGGCGCTCGCGCCCGCGCACCTCGCAATCAAGACCGACCAGGAGACGCAGCAGAACCAGCACGCTCTGCGCCCAGAACCGCCCGAAGCGCATGTTGACCCGGCGCGGCAGGAGCAGGACCGGCAGAGCCAGGGTGCCGATCAGGATGGTCCACAGGGCGAAAACCAGATTGAAGGCCCAGGCCCGCACCCAGATCATCGCCGCATCCTCACGGTCACCGCGCCGGAGCCTCGGCCAGGCGCGGTCCGCCGAGCCGCAGCCGCGCGATCAGCGGCCGGGACAGCGCCCCGAGATACTTCACGTATTCGCCGATGATCAGCGCCGCCGTCCCACGCCATTCCCACCAATGCGCGAGGCGGACGCGGTCGGGATAGACCGGATGCGGGATGATCGTGATATCGGGCATCGCGCGGGCGAATTCGAGCACGCTGCGGCGCATGTGATACCAGGCCGTGACCAACCGCAGGCTGTGATAGTGCTGGCGCCGCATCCAGCGCGCCGTCTCCACCGCATTGCCAAATGTATCGTCGGCCCGATAGCCGAGCACGACGCAGCAGGCGGCCCGACCCGGCGCCTTTCCGACAAACCGCAAGAGCTGGTTCAGCTTGACCTCCCGGTTGACCCCGGAGACAAAGAGCTGGCGGCCTTTCCCCTCGCCGAGAAGCTTGAAGCCGCTTTTGAGACGCAGGCTGCCGCCGGTCAGCACGACGATCGCATCGGTCGGCGCGCTCCCGTTCTCGGCCGCCGGCGGCATCGCAAACCAGAGGAGACCAGCCGTCCATACGAGTGCCCCGGCGAAAAGGCACAGCCCCACCCGGCGCAGCACGGCAACGAGGGTCGGCACGGGCGGCTCACGGCCATCGTGCGCTCCCGTGCCACGCCCTGGCGTTGCGGCCGCGCTTCCCGATCGAGTCGCGCCTCTCCATCGCCTCCTCCGCCATCCTCGGCGCGAGCTTCGCATAGCCGGCATGACGGCGTCCAGAACGGCAGCCCTGCGCCGGGCTGAGCGGGGCCGCAGCGCGGGCCGCGCCCGAATCCGTTTCCGGCCCTGCCCCAAATCGTTCTGGGCCGCGGTCGCGGCGACCTGAACCGCGGGCCGGAGCCCGTCACCGCTCTGAACATTTTTCCCTTTTCCGATCGGGACAATACGATTTACGTTTGCAGGAAAGCGAAGAAGCGGGAGGTTGATCGCATGAGGCGCACTTGGCGGCGCAGCGATGGGCGGTGATCCGGCCGTTTCCGCGCTCGGAATGGTCGGAGCGCTTGGCACCGCATCCGGCGCCTGGCCGGACGAGTTGTGGGCGGGATCTGTCGGGATCGTCGATGCCCTGCTGCGCACTTGGTATGGAGTCTACGAATTCACCGATGATCCGCTGTGCGTGTTCCGCATCGGGGTGAGCCGCGCGCGCGCCGCCATATCGCTGTCGGACGGCACCGCGATCGCCGCCGACGAGGTGATCGGCACGCTGCATTTCTGGAACGAGCATCTGCCGCGCTACCCCGCCAGCGGACCGGACCTGCGCTGGGCCTGCACGATGCGCGATCAGGTGGCGCACTCGCAATGCCTGCTCGCTGCGCACATCGAGAAGGACCCGGCTTGGCACGAGGTCAAGGCCTTTCACGGCGAGGGCATGTTTTTTTCCGGCCGTCTCGGCATGCCGCAGGTCGAGCGGGTGTGCATGCGGTTCGGGTACGAGCAGGTGCCGGGCGAGCCGGTTCCTTCGTTGCGGCGGCGGGTGCACATGTTTTGCGAGAATTTCACGTTGTGGGGCATCACGCGGGCCTTTCAGCCCGCCGCCTTGCCCCGCCGTCCGTTTTTGCGGCCGCGCCAGGAATTGTGGCTTTCGCGCTTCCGCCTCCTGGATTTTGCGCGGCGCCACGCGGAGCTTCAGGCCAGAACAGCGCGATCGCGCGTTTTGTGAATGCTTGCCCTTGCCGCAGGAACGCTGTGGGCCGCTCTGGTCCTCTTGCTGCTGGCGCGAGCGCTGCGGCAGTTTCGCGCCCATAGAGCGACCGCGCTGACCGGAACTGCGCCGCAGGAGGCGCTGCCGACAGTCTCGATCATCGTCCCGGCACGCGATGAGATCGCCAATATCGACCTCTGCCTCGACGGTCTGTTGGCGCAGCAGGGTCTGGAGAGCGGCTTTGCGATCGTCATCGTCGATGATGAATCGCGGGACGGGACCGCGGCGGCGGTCGAGCGCACCATCGCCGCGGGCGCGCCGGTGCGCCTTATCCGTGCCGGCCCGCTGCCGCGCGGCTGGTTTGGCAAGCCGCATGCGTGCTGGCGCGGTGCGGTGCTGACGGAAAGCGAGTGGCTGTGCTTTATCGACGCCGATGTGCGGGTCTCCCCGCTGCTCGTCGCCTCGGCGCTCGCGGCAGCTGGGGCGCAGGGCCTCGACATGCTGTCGCTGCATCCGCTCCAGGAACTCGGCAGCTTTTCGGAGCGGCTCGTCATCCCTGCCGGTCTTCTGATGATTGCCTGCGCCAAGGGGTTCCACAGCGTGGGCGAGCGGGCGGCCTCGCCCGACATGACCAACGGGCAGTTTCTGCTGATCCGGCGCGGGGCGTACGCCGCCATCGGCGGTCACGCTGCGGTGCGCGCCGAAATCTGCGAGGACAAGGCCCTGGCGGCGCGCATCGCCGAGGCCGGTTTCCGCTTCCGGGTGTTGACAGCCGAGACCCTGGCGCGCACGCGCATGTATCGCGACTTCCGCTCGCTGTGGGAAGGCTTGGGCAAGAATGCGACCGAAATCCTGGGAAGCACCGGAGCGACCCTGGCAACAGCCGCAGCGGCAACTCTCGTCGGCTGGATCACCCCCTTGCTGCCGATCGCGCTTGCCGTCATCGCCTGGCGCACGCCCTCGACAGCGGCCGATCTTGGCGCGGCGCTGGCGCTCGCAGGTTCGGCCGTGGTGGTCGGGGTGCAGTCCGGCAC
>JBOHMF010000288.1:0-5962 GCA_050730055.1 Allostellaceae bacterium | reverse complement strand
CATGATGGGTGCGCCCGAGCAGCGGGCGGTCGTCGATACCGAATTGCGCGTCCACGGTCTCGACGGGCTGCGCGTCGTCGATGCCTCGATCATGCCGACCGTTGTGTCCGGCAACACCAATGCGACGGTCATCATGATCGCCGAAAAGGCGGCTGACCTGATCCACGCCGCCGCGCTCGCCGGGACCGCGGCAAAGGCAGCATGAGAGAGATCAAGGCTTATAGCGCAGAGACGGTCCGGTCCACCCCTCTGACGCCGGGTCCGGATCAGGATAGTAGTTGGCGAGAGCGGCAAGCGCTTTGCAGCGGTCGCGCAACTTCTTCACTTCTTCGGGTGGAGTGGGTGGTTCACCTCTCTTTTCGATTATTCCATGCCTTATCAGCCCGTTGCCGAAGTCGGCTTTTGTTGATTCTGTGTGAAGCGGTGGGGTTGGGGCGGGGTTCTCCATGGCGATGGGACGCGAGGGCGATCGGCAAGGCGATCTGATCGTGACCTGGGCCGAGATGCCGCGCTCGCCGGGACACGTGTTTTATGACCGGCTTCAGAAAGTGCTGATTGCGGGCGGTTTTGACCGGTTTGTCGAGACGGCCTGCCAGCCCTGTTACGCAGCGAGGATGGGTGCGCCGTCAGTGCCGCCGGGGCGCTATTTCCGCATGCACATGGTTGGCTGTTTCGAGGGGATCGCCAGCGGGCGCGGCATCGCCTGGCGGTGTTCGGGTTCGCTGGCGCTGCGCGATTTTCTGCGGCTGGAGAGCCGGGAGAAGGTCCCTGATCATCCGTGGTTGTCGAAGACGCGCGGGCGGCTGCCTCATGAAGTCCACGAGAGGGTCTTCGGCTGGGTGTTGAAGCGCGTGGCCGAGCACGGCCTGGTCCGGGGCCGGCGGATCGGCATCGACGCCTCGACGATGGAGGCCAACGCCGCGCTGCGCACGATGGTGCGCCGGGAGGATGGTCGGACCTATCGCGAAATGCTGAGGCAGATGGCCAGGGAGAGCGGCATCACCACGCCGAGGCGGACGGTCTCGTCCGCATCGGTCGCACCCGCAAGGGCAAGACGCTGTCGAACGCGGAGTGGACCAGCAAGACCGACCCGGAGGCCAGGATCGCCAAGCTGAAAGATGGCCGCACGCATCTGGCCTACAAGCCCGGGCACGCGGCCGATCTCGACACCGGTGTCATTGTCGCGGCGACTATTCATCCCGCCGACCACGGCGACACAACGACCCTCGCGGGCACGCTGACGGCGGCGGCGAAGAGCCTGGCGCAGATCAGCGCCGCGCCGACAACAGACCCGCCGAGCGAACGGGTCGCCGACAAGGGGTATCACTCGCGCGCACTCCTGAAGGACCGCGACGGCGGGGTGTGGAAGACGCGCATCGCCGAACCCCGGCAGCGGGGCTTTTCACCCTGGCACGGCGACGACAAGGCCCGCGCGGCGGTCTATGCCAACCACACCAGCCTGGGTTCGGGGATCGGCAAGCAGGCGATGCGGCGGCGGGCGGAAATCGTCGAGCGATCCTTCGCCCACGCTCTCGACCGCGGCGGCATGCGCCGGACCTGGTTGCGCGGACGCAACAATGTCCACAAGCGCTATCTGATCCACCTCGCCGGCTACAATCTCGGCATTCTGATGCGGCTGCTGATCGGCGCCGGAACCCCGAAAGAGGCGGCTGTCCATGCGCTCGCCTGGCTGTTTTTCCTCTCCACCGCAGAGATCACGGCGATCATCCTCCTCGTCGCATCCCCCGACGGCTTTGCCGCCGTCCTGGTCATGGCCGTTACCGCCGACCCCGGCTGATCAAAAAGGGACTTCGGCAACGGGCTGCTATATCAGCGTGGTAACTACTCAGGTCCGGCTCGCGACAGCATAGCATGCCAAGCGCGCGGCGCCCCGCGAGAGGATTGACAAGGGCGCGGCGGCGTGGTTGTGCGAGGGGATGGATTGTGAGGCCCTGGCGCAGCTTTCCAAGGACGCGTTGATCGCGCTGATCTTGGCGCGGGCCGAGGTGATCGCGCAGCAGGCGCGGCAGATCGAGGCGCTGACAAGGCGGGTTGAAGAACTCGAAGCCAAGCTCGGCACGCCGCCGAAAACCCCGGCCAATTCTTCGCTGCCGCCGAGCCAAGACCATAAGCCCAACCGGGCCGAGCGGCGCGTGGCGAAAAGGAAGGGTCATCCCGGCGCCTTCCGCGCGCTGGCTGAGCATCCCGACCGGGTGATCGAGAGCTATGCCGCGACCTGCCCGCATTGTGCGCAGGCGCTCGCACCGCGCGATCAGCCGGGGTTTCATGCGTATGATCATGTTGAACTGCCGCCGCTCCGGCCGGTGGTGACCCGCATCCACCGGCACCGCGGCACCTGTCCGGGGTGCCGCCGCGCGTTCAGCGCGCCGCCGCCGGCCGGTCTGGCGCCGGATTCGCCTCCTGAGCTTGTCGAAGGGTGGCCCCGCGCTTTGTGCGCACCCGCATGTGGGTGAAGTACGGAATGACGGTGACACAAGTCGTAGGGGTCTATGGGGTTGGCATCGAGACGATCGAGCGCATTCTTCGCCAAGCCTGAGAGCTTCGCCCTCCGGCCACGCGCGGTGCTACGGCCGGCCTCCGAGGGGGGATCTGACCCGATCTTCTCCACGTGATAATCGGGTTGATTACGTAGAAGGCGGCAAGCCAGGACTGAAGCGATGGATTGAGAGCGTCCGGATGGGAGATTCTAATGTCCGGCTTGGCCCCGGCTGAGGCTCTGGAGCAGCGAGCGGAGCGCATCGAGCTTCGCGCCGAAGCCGCTCCAGTCGCCGGCCTTGAGCCGCTCGAGCGCGCGGTTGTAATCGTCGAGCGCCTCGGCCGCGAGATTGCCGGAGGGCGGCGTCCGCGCGGCGGATGATCCTGTTGAAGCGACCACTGGGGTCGCCGGCGCAGGCGCCTCATGGAACAGCGCCACCAGCGCCTGCGGCAGCGTGTCGGTCATCACGACGCGGTCCCCATAGGCGGCAATCACGCGTTTCAACTCGGGAAGCTGGCCGGTTTCGGCGCGGAGATAGAGGGGCGACACATAGAGGATGGAGTGCTCGATCGGGATGACCAGCACATTGCCCCGGATCACGCGCGAGCCCATCTGGTTCCACAGCGAGATCTGCTGTGAGATCGCGGTGCTCTGGTTGATCCGCGCCTCGATCTGGAACGGGCCGTAGACCTGCTTCTCCTTGGGAAACTCATAGACGATGAGCTTGCCGTAATCGGGCGGGTCGCAGCCTGCTGCGAGCCATGCGATCATGTTCTCGCGCCGGTTCGGCACCATCGGCACCATGAGGAAGAACGCAGGTTTCGCCTCCTCGGGAAGACGCATGATCATGTAGTAGGGCGCCATGGCGGCGTTGCCAGTGGCCGCGACGCCGCCGACACTGCTGGTCTGGCGCGGGAATTGCCAGAGGTCCTCGCGGTTGTAGAACACTTCGGGCGCGCTCATGTGGTAGGCCCGGTACATCTCCGCCTGGATGAGGAACAAATCCTCGGGATAGCGGATGTGCTTTTGGAGATCCGGCGGCATCGCGCTCAGCGGCTTGAAGAGCCCGGGAAAGATGTGCCGATATGAGGCCAGCACCGGGTCCTTGGGATCGACATCGTAGAATTCGATCGATCCACTATAGGCGTCGACCACGATCTTGACCGAATTGCGGATGTAATTGATGCCCGTAGCGGGGGCAGGCTGCGAATAGGGAAACCAGCTGCTCGTGGTGTAGGCATCCTGAATCCAATAGAGCCGGCCGCCGCTCACGACGACGTAAGGGTTGCGGTCGAGGCGCAGGAACGGCGCGATCATCCGGATGCGATCCTGGATATTGCGGTGGAAAAGAATGCGGCTCTCCTGCGTGAGATAGCTCGAGATCAGGATGTTGGAATCGCCGAAATACCAGGCGAAGAGGCTGCGCCGCGCGATGCTTCCGATGGCGACGCCGGCGCTGCCGTTGTAGGTCGTGTAGACGTTCTGGCTCCCCTTGGGGTAATCGAATTCCTGCGTGCTGGTCTTCACGATCACGTAAGGCAGCGAACCCTCGCCGAAATAGATGCGCGGCTGCACTATGGCGGGACCGCCCGAGGCGACCGGCGGAACATCGCTCTCGTAGAGGATCGGCAGCCCTTCGGCAGTCTTTTGCGTGACCGGGGACATAACCACGCCGTTGCCGTGGGTGAACAGCAGGTGCAGATTGACCCAGGTCTGGGCGCTCTGCGGCAGCAGGCTCGGATCGAGCTCGCGCGCCGACAGCATCACCTGCTTATAGGAATTGCCGAGTTCGTAGCGGTCGACATCAACGTCGTAGAATTTGTAGTAGGTGCGGATCTCCTGGAGCTGCGCGTAGGTGTCCATGAGCGGTAGTGCATCCCAGAGCCGGACGTTGTCGACGGTGCCGCGGTCCGCCTCGAGCGACTGGGGCGTCAGGTTCTGCTCGACCGGGAACGGCCGCACCACCACATGGCGAAGATTGTAGGCCTCCTGCGTCAGATCGATATTGCGCCGGAGGTAGGGCGCCTCGAGCGCGAGCTCGCTCGGCTTCACGTAAAAGCGTTCGAAGAGCGGCGGAACCACCAGCGACAGCCCCAGCACGACCAGAAAGCCCGCGACCGCGGCAGCGGGGACCCAATAAGTCTGCCAACGGATGTTGAGCCACGAGGCCAAGGCGGCGCCAGAAGTCAGCCCGATCAGAAGCCAGAGGATCGGGAGGCCGACATGGATGTCGGTGTAGGCCGCGCCGACGACCACGCCATTATTGGCGTAGAGCAGTTGATAGCGGTCGAGATCGTAGGACCACGCCTTGAGCGCGAAGAACAGGCCGAGAAGCACCGAGCCATGGACGAGAATGGCGGGAGAGAGTTGCCGGGAGGGGCCGTCGAAGGAGAAGTCGCCGTGGAGCCAATAGACCGCGCCGGCCACGAGCGCACTCAATAACAGCGTCGCGAAGAGCCAATGCACGAGCGCGACATAGGCCGGCAACGCGAAGAGATAGAATCCAATGTCGCGGCCGAAGACCGGATCGGTTGCCCCGTACGGCACCCGGTCGATGAAGCGGAGCGCCAAGCTCCAATCGCCGAATTCGCCGGCGGCGGTCAGGAACGCGAGGACGAGGGAGGCGGCGACGATGAGATAGGGCCACGCGGAGCGGGACACCAGGCGCGCCACCAGGTCGGGGAGCGCCTCGCCGCCGCCCGCGCCTTGCGGGAAGGCGAGCGAGTGCCAGGAGCTTCGGCGTCTCGCGTAGCGCAACGCCACAGCCCCCGATGCCCAGAAGCACAGGCCCGACGCCACGAAAACGAAGAGAAAGACCGCCGTCTTCGCCACCACGATCGTGCGGAAGACGGTGAAATACCCGATCGAGGAAAACCAGAGCCAATCGACCAGCAGGTTCGACAGGAGCCCGAAGGCGACCGCCGCGGCGGCGATGGCGATGATTATCGCTACAGCAACGGTCCTCCGCCGCATGGCTTGCCTCCGTCCCAGGTGCGCCGCGCCTCGTGCGGGCGCGCGCGACAGGCGTTCGCGCCCCGGCCAACCAATGCTTGAGGGCGGGGCCGTCCGGTTCATCATAGGTAGATTCGCCTGCCTCAGGCGAACAACTATTGCCAGCTCCCGGGCGGCGCACGCCGCACGTCCAAGAGCGCCAGCAATGCGACAACCCCGCCCTCGCCGCGGTTGTCGGCGCGCATGACCAGGATCGCGTATTTGAACGAGACGATCAGCACCAGCGACCAGAGGATGACGGAGACGATGCCGATCGTGGTTTCGGACGAAACCGTTCCCGCCGCCTCCGTGGCTTGCTTGAACCCATAGAGCGGGCTGGTGCCGATGTCGCCGTAGACGACACTAAGAGGCAGTTTTCAGAATTCGCGAGCGAGCTTGCCCGCAACCAGGAATATGCAAGCGCTCTGGAGCAAGGATTGGACGATGAAGCCGAGCCGGTCATAGCGCAGAGCC
>JBOHMF010000287.1:0-5970 GCA_050730055.1 Allostellaceae bacterium | reverse complement strand
GGCGTTGCCTTTCTTCGTGGAGTCAGCACCCCGAGCCTACCGGCTCAAGGCGGGCAACGCCGACCCTCCTATCTCAACATCGACCGGAACATCCCCTGAGAATTCGTGGAAAGCATCGCCATGGTTTTCAATGTCGAGTAGCCGTGTAGCTGTAGCTAGATGCTCATCGACTCTATCGAGCAGAACACCATCGTCCTCGATCTCTCCGAACTCTATTTCGAACATCGTCGAGAATAAAGGTGTAAGCGGCCAAGCATCTCGACCGGCATACCTGCTTCAGTCCACAGGCACGCAATGCCTTCTTCTGCGAGCGCACGTATGGAACGGGGTATGGCATGCCCGTCCGGGGGAGGCAAAGGTAATTCATTCCATTGACCGATAAGTTCGCGCTGCCGCTCAAAACCGAAGGCGTCAATCATCATCTTCCGCAAGGCGGCAATCCCTCTGATTGAGTGCTCCAACGCTGGCGCGGTCCGGAGCGCGAGATAGACCAATCGACACAGCTTTTCATCCATTTGACCCTCCTCGCATCCCGGGACGGTATCGTGAGGATCTTTACGGAGGTTTACGCTCGGATCTCCTGGCGCTGAAAGGCGACGTAGGCGATTGCAAAGATCAGGATCATCCCCGCCCCGAGACCGGCGAGTTGCGGCCAGACCAGCAGAAAACTCTGCCCCGTCGGCAAGGGTGCGCCGAGAATCGCTCCCTGCAACTGGCTGAGAAAAACCGGACCAAGCGAGCGCGTGCTCGGGTGCAACAGCGCCAGTGCGATCTCGTTGTAGAGCGTGTGGGGAGAGATCCGCGCCAAGCTCTGCACGGTCTCCAGATAAGGCAGGCGCGGCCCGAAAATGTCCTGCGGCGGCCCGGCAAAGAGGCTCGCCAGGAGCGGCGCGATGTCGGTATCCCAGAACAGCAGAAACAGGAGCCACAGCGCGGCGGCGGCGATAAAGGCCGGGGCCGGCGCCCGGAACAGCGTCGAGAACAGCATCGCCAGCGCCAGCCAGACCCCGCCATAAACGATCGTGGCGACCAGAAAACCGAGCATGCGCACGGTCTCCGCACCGTTGGGCGGAACCCCGAGAAGGACAAGGCCGGCCCCGATCACCAGGAGCCACAGCGCGAGAAGACAGATCGCCAGGGTCAGGAGGCCGGCCAGAAACTTGCCCAGCAGCAGCGCGTCGCGATAGATCGGCTGGGCGAGAAGACGGCTCAAGGTGCGGCGGTTGAACTCGCCGCCCACTGTGTCAAAGCCGAGGGCAATCGCCACCAACGGCACCAGGATCCCGACCAGATCGATAAACGACCAGCGAAACTGGGCATTGCGCAGCATCAAGAGGCGCAGAAACAGAAACGGACTCTCGCCGATCGTCTGGCGGATCGTGGCGATCGCGGTATAGGCCGCGGCAAGAGCGGTCAAAAACAAGAGGGCGACAATGATCCACACCAGCCAGCCGGAGAAATGATCGGCGGTCTCCTTGGCGAGGACCACCCCGACCCCGGCCCAGGGCGATCCCTTACGCCGCATCGCGGACCTCGTCAAAATAGCGGGTATAGACCTCGTTGAGGCTCGGCTCGGCAAAGCGCAGACCGAGGAGCTCGGCCGAGTTGGCGAGATGGCGCGCCAACTCGGCCCGGAGATCGCGTTCGCAGTCGATCCGGTAGCGATCGCCGCCCAGCGCCTGCACCCGCACGACGCCGGGAACGGCGAAGAGCCGGGCGCGCAGATCGACCCCCCGCGCCTCGACATCGATGACGTGACCGCCGCCCAGGACCCGCCGCGCCAACTCGGTCACGCTGCCGGACAGCACGATCCGACCCTGCGCGAACAACGTCACCCGGTCGCACACGCTCTGCACCTGATCGAGGTGGTGCGAGGACAGCAGAACCGCGGTCCCGTCGGCTTTCAGGTCGCGGATCATGGCGAGAAATTCCTGAGTCGCGTGCGGGTCGAGGGTTGCCGTCGGCTCGTCGAGAATGGCGACGCTCGGCTCCTTCATCAGCACCTCGGCGAGACCGAGGCGCTGGCGCATCCCGCGCGAGAAGGTGGCAACCCGCGCCCGCGCCATCCCGGCGAGACCGACGCGCTCCAGCGCGCCGGCAAAGCGCGTGTCAAACGCGCGCCGTGACAGCCCCATCAGCCGGGCGGTATAGGCGAGGTTGTCGCGCGCCGAGAGGCGGTCGTAAAAGCCGACCTGATCGGGCAGATAGCCGACCCGCCGCTTGACTTCGAGCGGCTCGCGCAACGGGTCAAAACCGGCCACGCGCGCGCGTCCGGCGGACGGCTCGGTCAGCCCCAGCAGCATCAGGATCGTCGTCGTCTTGCCGGAACCGTTGGGTCCGAGGATGCCGACGATCTCTCCCGCCTCGACTTCGAGATCGATGCGATCGACGGCGATGGTGGACCCGTAGCGCTTGGACAGCCCTTCGGCCCGGATGACGGTCTCGCCGCTCATCTCGCCCCCTAGCGCCGGCCAAAGCGGGCGACGGCAAAAACCACGACAAGAAGCGCGGCGGCGATGATCGCGATCCCGACCGTCCCCCACAGGGTCGAGGTCAGGACGGTGATGCGGAAATCGGCGCTGCGCACAAGACCGTCCGCGGTGCTGGCGCGCAAGGTCGTCTGGTAGTCGCCGGCGATCGCCTGGGCCGAGGGGATCAGTGTGACCTTGATCCGCTGCACCGCGCCGGCCGGCAACAGCGCCAGGCTCCTGGGATCAAAGCGCGTCTTCCAGCCGTCGGGCGCGGTGGCGCTGAACGAGATGTCGCGCGCCACGGCGCTGCCATCATTGCGCACAACAGCGGTCAACTGGCTGCTCTCACCGGCATAGGCGCTGCCGCTGAGGCGCCCGCCCTCACCGCTGAGCGCGAGTTGCGGCTGGCCGATGATGGTGATCGACAGCGGGATTGTCGCCGCCGCCGCGGCGCTCTTGGCCGTCACCGAGAGGTGATAAATGCCGGCGCGGGTCTCGCGCGGCAGCGACACCGTGGTATCGATGTCCTTTGACTGTCCGACCTTCACCGGCAGAGTGGTGATCTGCGTTGTGCTGAAAGCCTCGGCAAAGCTGGTCTGAAAGCTCCTCGGCGCGGCGGCGCTCAGATCGATCGTGGCGTCGCGCCCGCTGTCATTGGCGAGCGTGATCTTGAACCGGTAGGAGGTTGTCGGGGTGCCGCGCAGCGCGGGAAATTCCGTGCTGAGCGTGAGCTTGGCCGGCAGTTCCTTGCCGATGGTGAGAATGAGCGGGAGCTTCAGATCGCTGGCCCCGCCCTTGGCCTCGACAAGAAAGCGATAGTCGCCGGGTCCCGCCTTGGCCGGCGGCGCGAGCCGCAGTTGCAGCCTTTCTTCGCTGCCGGGACCGACCATCGCCGAGCCGACCGGCTGACCGCCGCCCAGGAGCGTCGCCTTCCAGCCCGGCGCCACCTGCGGCACCGACAAGGCGAAGCGTTGCGGGGGCAAACCAAAGTCGTGCAGATCCAGATCGATCGTCGTCGTCTCCCCGCCGCGCACGGTCAGGGCGGGGTAGCGCGTCGTCAGATAGACCCCGGTGATGTCCGGCGATTTTGCCGCCGCCGGGACGGCGGCCACCAGCACGAGAAGCCACACTGCCAGATACCGCCGCACCATTCCCGGTCCTCCGCACGAGTCCCTCCTCCTTGCGGCCACGTTTGCAGCCGCAGCGAGACGGGGAGGGTTGGGCTGATCGCCCGCAGCTTCCCTTACGGCAGCGGGAGAGCGCGTCCTACTGAACATTTTTTAATGTGGCCGGGTCCCTTCGCCGCTGTCCGGCCGGCGCGACGGAGACCTCTACAGCAGACTGCCGATGGTGCGCCCAAACCAGCCTTTTTTCCCGGCCACGGCGGGATAGCCGCGCCCGTTTATCAGCGCATAGGCATCCTGATACCAGCGGCTGCCCGGGTAATTGTAGCCGAGTACCGCGGCGTTTCTTTTGGCTTCGGCGGTCAAGCCCAGAGCCAGATCGCACTCGACCAACCGTTCGAGCGCCTCCGGGACATCCGTGGTGGTCTGGTAGTTGTTGATGACCGTTTTGAAGCGGTTCATCGCTGCCAGATACTGGCCGCGCTTCAGATAATAGCGGCCGATCGACATTTCCTTGCCGGCCAGATGGTCATGGGTGAAATCGAGCTTCAATTTGGCGTCGCGCGCATACTTGGTGCCCGGGAAGCGGCGGATGACCTCTTCCAGTGCAGCGGCCGCCTGCTGGGTCGTCCTCTGGTCGCGGCCGACATCGACGATCTGGATGTAATAAGAGATCGCTTTCAGGTAATAGGCATAGGCAGCATCGCGGCTTCCCGGATGCAGTCGGATGAAGCGATCGGCGGCGATGATCGCACGGTTGTAATCGCCGTCCTCATACAGCGCATAGGCTGCCATGATCTGGCTCTTGGTGGCCCAGACGGAATAGGGATGCTGGCTCTCGACATCCTCGAACGTCTTGGCCGATTCCTTGTAGTTCTGGGCGGCCATGTCGTCCATTGCCTTGTTGTAAAGATCATCGACCGGCTTTTCGATATAGGCTCCTTTGGTGCCGCCGCCGCATGCGGCCAGCGACAGCAGCAGAAAAGCGGCGCACCCCCAAGGCGCGAGCGAGCGAGGCATCGGCAATCCTGAACGGCAAAACCCCTGGGAGTTCTATAACACGGGTTGCACGCCCCTCGCAGCAAATCCGCACCCGCCCGCCGGCGCAAAGCCGTCAAAGGGCGCGGCGGGATCGGCGATGATGGTGGCGCACCAAGCCTCGGGGTCGGCGAACAAGGCGGCGAGCAGCCGTCGCGTATGGGCGTGGCCCGAGCGCACGCCGTGAAAATGGCCGACGATCGGGCCTCCGGCGAGGTAGAGGTCGCCATAGGCGTCAAGCAGCTTGTGGCGCACAAACTCGTCGGCATAGCGCAGCCCGCCGCGGTTCAGCACCTCTTCGCCGCTGACCACGATCGCGTTGTCGAGTGAGCCGCCGCGCAACAGTCCGGCCGCCCGCAGGCGGACGACCTCGTCGAGCAGGCCAAAGGTTCGCGCCCGGCTCAATTCGGTCTTGAACGTCTCCGTCTCGAAAGCGACGCACAGATCCTGCCGTCGGATCAGCGGGTTGTCAAAATCGATGGCAAAGCTCATGGCAAAGCCGTGGTCGGGGACCAGTTCGACAACCGCATCCTCGGCGGCGACGCGCACCGGTTTCAGCACCTTGATCGCGCGCCGCGCCCGATCCTGCGGAAGGATGCCGGCGCACTCGATCAGAAAGAGGAACGGGGCGGCGCTGCCATCCACGATCGGCACCTCGGGTCCGTCCAACTCGACGATCGCGTTGTCGATCCCGGCACCGGCAAACGCGGCCATCAGATGCTCGACCGTCCCGATCGTGATGCCCTCGCCATTCGAGAGCACCGTCGAGAGCGGCGAGGCGATGGTGTTCGCCCAGTTGGCCACGATCTCGGCGCCGGCGTCGCAGCGGCGGAACACAATCCCGCTGTCTGGCGGCGCCGGCTCCAGCGCCATCTTGACCTTGCGGCCCGAGTGCAGGCCCACCCCCCGGCAACTGATCGCGGTTTTCAGCGTATGCTGCGCCGCCCCCGCACCTTCCCCCAACATGCGATAGATTTCTCGGAAACAGTCCCCCGTAACAGGAGAGATTAAGAATGCGGCGCGCCGCATTCAAATCACTCTTTGTTGCCGATTGTTACAGGGCCGATGGGAGGAAAGCCAACCGGATCAGAGGGTTCTCAGCCATGTCCGCGCCGTGCGCGGGCACGCACCGGTCAGGAGCGGCCATGATGAGGCCGCCGAAAAGCCATGATTGGGCGCCCCGCCCCTTTCCGGACCCGCCGTGAGGGTCGGTGGAAAGGGAAGCGGGATAAAGGCTTTCAGTTCGCCTGCCGGCGCAGAAAGGCCGGGATGTCGAGAAGTTCGTCATCCTTTGACAGGGCCGGACGGTCCTCGGGTTCGATCGGGGCGAGCCGGGC
>JBOHMF010000286.1:0-5991 GCA_050730055.1 Allostellaceae bacterium | reverse complement strand
ACTCGCCAAGGATTGGGAGAACCGCAATCACAACGCCCTCGCGTTCCTCAAATTGGCCTCGATCCGGCTCATGCTGCGCAAGCTCTGCAATGCTTGATAAAGTCTCCGAACGGACACTAAGCTCGATGAATTGCCCACGCCGGCGGACAAGGCGGCTGCGCTTGAGGCCATTCTTACGGCCGAGCTTTCGGAGGATGATCCGAGCTTCACCTATCATCAGCTCGGCGAACGCTTGCAACGGGTCAAGGAGCGCAAGGATGCCAGCGACGACGCGACGGCGCGGCGTCTGAAAGAACTGGGGGAGATTGCCGCGGCTGCCGCCGCGACGAAGCAGGAACCGGAACGCCTCGACCTTACGCAGCCGGGGGAGTATGGCCTCTATACGGTCATGCGCGCCCAGGCGCCGTCTGCGGACGAGGCTTATCTTGCCGACTGCGCGCGGCGGATGGTTGGCCATTTGCGCAGGAATGGTCTGCTGTCGCCGGGATGGAGCAATTCGATTGGCGGGCGGATGCGCGTCGAGCAATCCCTGCTCGCGGAATCCTGGAACGCGCTCTATGCCGCGCTCGGGTTCGATCGGGATGACGCGGACCCGCCTTTTCTGAAGCCGGCGGTC
This sequence comes from Allostellaceae bacterium, assembly GCA_050730055.1. Classification (GTDB taxonomy): domain Bacteria; phylum Pseudomonadota; class Alphaproteobacteria; order ATCC43930; family CGMCC-115725; genus AP-15. The sequence goes on along the minus strand of JBOHMF010000286.1, from coordinate 5,375 downwards.
GCCGAACTGGCCAGGTCGGATGGCGCAGGCTGAAGTGATGGGCGCAGCTGGTCTGCATCGGGTGGCGCTGCGCGGCCGCCGCGTCGCGTATCGGCTGGTAACTTCGCGATCAGCTCAAAAGCTGCGCATCCGGGTTGGCTTCGACGGTGTTGAGGTCGTTCAGCCGGTCAATCGGACCGATCAAGAGGTCGCGGCGTTTCTCGGCGAGAATGCGGAATGGGTTCTCGACCAGCTCAATCGCATTGATCGCATGCGGAAGGCGCGTCTTAGCGAGCGCCGGCAGGGCGAAATCCTCTTTCGGGGAGAGCCGACTCCTATCCATGTCGAACCCGCTAACGGCAATTCCCGGGGCAATCTGGTCCGATTGAGCGGCGGCGAGATCGTGGTGCTGTGCCCTTCAGGCTCTCTGACGCCGGTCGCGCGCAGCCTGGAGAACTGGCTGCGCAGTCAAGCACGAGCCGAGATCGAAAAACAGCTTGAGACCATCACAAGGCGGCTGCAACAACAGCCTCGCCGCGTCTATGTGATGGATCAACGCACCAAGTGGGGCAACTGCTCAGCCGGGCGAATTCTCTCATTCAACTGGCGGCTGATCCTCGCGCCGGACTTCGTGCTCCAGTACCTGGTGACGCATGAAGCCGTCCATCTGGCGATCCCGGATCACTCGGCGAAGTTCTGGCTGACCGTACAAAGCCTTTGCCCGAAAACCGAGCGCGCCAGGCAGTGGCTGAGTGCGAATGGACACCGGCTTGCGGTCAAACTGGACAGTTTCAGTGATAAGAGCCGCGAATCTCCGCCTGATTTGGATAAAGCCCGTCCCCCGAAAAGGGATACGGGTAATGAAGCGAAGCCGGCCAGCGAGGAGCAGACTACCACTTTCAGCTGATTGCGTAGGATAGTATAGGGATCGGCGGCATTGCGGCATACCCTTGGTACGGCGGCAACGCTCGCCGCGCAATTCAACGATCACCGCGCCGGCACCGCGCTTGTGTTACGGAGCAGATATGGTTCGGCTGGGAGTGGCCATGCCGCTCCGATTTCAAGGGTTGCCAGAGGATTTCGGTAAATCCGGAGCGCACTGATGGGCGGGTTTGGCTCGACACGGTGGGGATGGGCCAGCACGAAGGGCACCGTCGAGGGCGCCCGCTCACTCGACATCAATCGCCTCAACAAGGCCGGGTGCCTGCGGCCTGGATATATTGGCGGGTGGCAGTGGATACGCGACGGCGAGCGCGGCGCTGATATTGGCCTGCGGGCCGAGGCACAACGGCTCATTCTGTCCTACCGCATACGTCGCAACGGCGGCGAATGGCAGGATGTCGAGCAGCCGACGCCAGTGGTCCGGGTCCCGTGCCGCTTCGGCGGAGAGCGCCCCTATTTCATCTGTCCGGGGCTTGTGAACGGGATCACCTGTCGCCGGCGGGTCGCGAAACTCTATGGCGCTGGCACATACTTCCTTTGCCGGCACTGCTATAGACTCGCCTATTCATCGCAGCGCGAGGATCGCTGCGATCGCGCATTGAGCAAGGCGAACAGAATCCGCATGCACCTCGGTGGCGAACCGGGCATGGCATCGGTCTTCCCCGAGCGCCCGAAGGGCATGCGTCGGCGCACCTACGAGCGCCTTCAATCCGAGGTGGAGAAGGCCGAAATGATCGTTGATGAGCGGCTCGCTCTCGTCGTGGAGCGATTGCAGCGGATGGAGCGCCGCAGCGTCGGCTGGGGCCGCCGCCGGCCAAAGCACGGCGGGCGGGGTCGCGCGGGGCTCCCTTCGGGCGCCGGGAGCCACGGGGGGCGGCGCAATCCCCCTCGCCTCGAACCAGCGCAATGCGAGCGGGCGCGGCACCCAAAAGTCCCCGTCGTCGAACTCACTGTCGCTCAGGATGCGCTCGAAGGGGTTGCTTACAAAGCCCCCGGGAAGCTTTTTCAATTTAGGACGCAGAAAGATGCGGCCCGGCGGTGCAAAAATGCCATCAAACATCGCAATCACGGCCGGCCTTCCGAGTGGCGCAGAAAACTCGCCATGGAGGATTGCGTCATGCAGCCGGCGACGCGCGGCGGCGCGGCACTCTTCGTCCGGTTTCAGGGCGCCGGGCGGGTATGCCATCCATTTGACCAGGTTTCGCAAGCGGACAAGGTTGAACCGCCCAGCGACACGGCAATACCAATCTATCCGCCGCTCGACGAGACGAGTGCCGCGGGCGCCCCGCAGGTGTGGGACAATATCGTCCGGAGAAATCACCGCGCCTCCTGTTGGGGCGCCCGCAGGGTTGCGGCGGGGAAGCACGGTACGGGTGCCGCGCTTGTCGGGCCGTCGCCCTATCCCCGCCGGTGCGAATTCTATGCTGCCCGCAGCGTCGGGATCGCCGCGATTTCGGCGGCCTTCTCGCGGCGCAGCCGTTCGAGGTCGTGGCGGGTCTGCAAGGCAAGCCACAGCTCGGGACCGTTGCCGCAGAGCTTGCCGAGCCGCAGCGCCATTTCGGGCGTTACGGATGCGCGCTCGGCCAGAACGGCGTGAAGAGCCTGCCGCGACACCCCGAGAAGGTGCGCGATCTCGACGCGCGAGCGCCCAAGCGCCGGCAGGATTTCCTCGCGCAGCAGCTCGCCCGGATGCATCGGGGGCAGCCCGGTCCCGCTCCTCGGCTCGATCATCAATGGTAGTCCTCCAAATCCACGGCGATGGCGTCGGCGCCATCCCAAGCGAAGGTGATGCGCCAATTCCCCATCACCCGGATCGCCCAGCGAACCTCGCCTTGCAGCGGGTGCCAGTAGAAGCCCGGCAGGTTGACTTGCTCGGGCCGGGTCGCGGCGGCGAGAGCGCGCAGCATGCGGCTCACCCTCGCGACGTTCGGCACGCTCAACCCGCTCGGGTCGCCGGTGTCGAAGTACCGCTTGAGCGCCCGGTTGCGGAAACTGCATATCACTGGCGGAAAGATGATGCGGCAACCGGCAAACGTCAAACGTCGCTTTACGTGAAGCTATGCGCCGGAGCGCAGCGGCACAATCTCGGCGCCCTCGCGCCCGTCGAGCGCCGCGTCCGGGCGCCGGATGTAATGCCGTTGCGTCACGCCGCGTCGGGCATGGCCCAGAAGTTCGGCAATCGTCGCGTCACTGTAGCCTTCATCGGCGGCGGCGCTGGCGAAGGTGCGGCGCAGCGCGTGCGAGTGGGCGTCTTTCAGCCCGGCCGCGTCGAACAATTCAGCGATCGACTCTTTCAGCTCGGCGCGCCCGGTGCCCTTGCGGTTCGGGAACATCCATTCTTCGCTGAGCCGCGGCAGCGCTTGCAGCAGCTCGCGCGCCGGCTTGCCGATCGGCCGGGTCGAGCGTCCCGTCTTTGTCGCATCAAGCCGCAGACAGCAGCCGGCGGCATCGAATTCGCCCCAGCGCAGTCCGCAGGCTTCCTCGCGCCGCAATCCGGTCAGAGCGATCATGCGGAGCGCCGCCGCCACCAGCGGCAACCGCGCGCCGTTGTCGGCAAGCGCCTTGCCGAGCGCCCGTAATTCGTCCTCCGAGAGCGTGCGGTTCTCGGCCTCGCCGCGCACGGTTTCTACGCCGCGCGCCGGGTTCGGGCCGGGGATCAGATCGCGCTTCTCCGCCCACGAATAAATCCCGCCCAGCAGCTCAACGACGCGCGCCGCGGTGCCGGTGCCGCCCGTTACGATCGCCCGGGCGCGCGGTTTGCCCGCGAACCTCCCGGCCGTCTTGCCTTGGGCGATGGCGTCGGCCATGCGCTGCACATCGGCCCGTTTCAGATCGCGCGCCCGCAGGCGGTCTATCAGGGGCACGATATGGCGCGCCACCCGGCCCTCATCGATGGCGACGGTCGAAGCCCGTTCGGCCGCCGGAACCGGGTCGTGACAAGCCCGGCGCGCGCCGCGGCGAGGTATTCCCCGCACAGCTCCGCGACGGTGATCGCCGTGCAGGCCTCCTGCTTCTCGCGCTGCGGGTCGCGCCCTTCGGCCGCCGCCCGGATGATCTCCTCGGCGCGCTGGAGCACAAAGAATACCTCGTAATCCTGCCCTTCGATGGCGAGCGGAACGATATAGACGTAGTGCCGCCTTTGCGCCGTCTGGTAGACCCGCTCGTTCGGCAGCCGCTTCACGATCCCGGGAGTTGGGAGGACAGGCCATGCCGGATCGGGCAAAACACCCGCGGGCCGCCGGCATCGCGAACGACGATCTGTTCCGGGTCATGCGGCTCAGGATCGAACTTTTCCGTGTAGCAATGATTCGAGAACGTGACACGGATAACGAGATCGCGGCCGATGTCGGGGCAAGCGGAGCGGATCACCAGCGGGGCGAGATGGGCGATCGAAAATTCCCTGCCGCCGGGGATGGCGTGTTTCAAGGCGATTGTCCCGCTGCGCTCGTCTGCTGTACGCTTTATGGCAGCCCGCCTCCAAAGGGCGGTAAACAGCACCGGCGCGTTAGATCACTCCCGCCCGGCGATCCACTCCCGCTCCTCCCGCAGCATCACGAGTTGATCGCCGATCGGTCGACGCTCGGTTTCGAGCCGTGCGATTTGCTCGTTGAGAAAGTCGCGATAGCTGCGATCGAGCGACTGGCGCAGATAGGGCGAGACGGTGAGATGGTCGGACATGGCGGTTTCTGTGATCGGCTGTTCAGGCTGTTGCCAGCGATCGGCGCTGGCGCCGGGGGCTGAACACGTCGCACAGGACGACGCGGAGTTATTCGCGCGGTCTCCCGCCTTATCTCCTCGCACCCCCGACATGAGATATCCGCCGGCTGTCGGGGGCGGGTCCGCCTGTGATCAATCCTTGTAGCGTGTTCAGCGCCACGGGCATGATGCCGCATCACCGAATGCGGGGCCAGCGGAGACAAATTGTATTCTTCTTGTATTCTTGCGATCGACAGACGGCCGTTGGCCCGCTGCCAGTTCAAGCCTGATCCCGCGACCCGCGCTCAGATATTCGCAGAAACTCAGCCGGCTCAACTTCCAAGGCCGTCGCGAGCTTGGCGATGATCTCCAGGCCCGGATAGCTCACCCCCTTTTCCAGCTTGCTCAGATAGGTGCGGTTGATCCCCGCCTCATAGCCAGCGCCTCTTGCGAGAGGTCCTTGGCATGACGGAAGCGTAATACCAGATCCCGATGACGAGGCCCCATACTCTTCCCTGTCATTGCGAGAAGGCCCGCAGGGCCGACGAAGCAATCTCAATAGTCCGCGAGATTGCTTCGTTTTGCTCGCAATGACAACCATTCCTATGGGTTTTGATCAGAGGGATCTGGTATAAGAGGGGCAAAAGGCCGGGCGGGCTGAGGAGCGCGGCAAATCGGCTCGCCTTGCGCACAGGCGATTTCCCGGCGGCGGAATTTCAGCTTCCCTGGCGGTATGTCGCCGCCGCGCAACCTTGATG
>JBOHMF010000285.1:0-5992 GCA_050730055.1 Allostellaceae bacterium | reverse complement strand
GCCGTACGGCTCGGCGCCGACCTCGGCGCGGAGTTGCGCCGCCGCGCCGGCCCCGCCTTTGGTCTTTCCGACAACCGCGGGTGAGAGAGGGCTTCCGCCGGCCGCAAGTTGCTCTAGGATCAGAGCGGGAAAGGCGCTGCATGACGGGAGCCATGGAAGAAATCTACTGCTTTGCCGGAAACCCGCTCGACCGGGCCGCGATGCGCCGGCAGGACGCTGCGTGGGTCGCCGCGCTCCTCGATGATCCCCTGAGCCTCGTTCTGCCGTTTATCGATCTGAAGCCGCTGGTGCGGAACGCTTCGCCGACGGGGCCCGACTGGCGGCCGATGGCGGAATGGCGGGCGCGGATCGCGGCCGGCGCAGGGGCGATCCTCTTGGGGCTGGACGAACGGCAGCGCGCCTATTTCGCCCTCGACGCCGGCAGTTCGGAAAAGGCGGGCGAGGCAACCCGCGACGTGCGCGCACTGGCCGCCGAGATCGCCGGGGGCGAGGCGGCGATCCTCGGCGAGGCGCGGGCGCTTCTCGACTGGCACGCGCGGCACCGCTTCTGTGCCCGCTGCGCGACTCCGACCCTGGTTGCCTCGGGCGGGTGGCTCAGAGAATGCCCCAAGTGCCGGGCGCATCATTTTCCGCGCGTCGATCCGGTCGTGATCATGCTCGCGGTCGATGGCGAGCGCTGCCTGTTGGGACGCGGCAAGCGGCGCGCCGGCGCCCGGTTTTCCTGTCTCGCCGGGTTTATGGAGCCGGGCGAGACCCCGGAAGAGGCGGTGCGCCGCGAAATCCTCGAAGAGAGCGGTGTGCGCACCGGCCGGGTGCGCTATCTCGGCGCCCAGCCCTGGCCGTTTCCGTCAAGCCTGATGATGGGCTTTCTGGCCGCGGCGGAGAGCACCGAGATCGTGGTCGATCCCAGCGAACTGGCCGAGGCGCGCTGGTTTTCGCGCGAGGAGGTGCGCGCGATGGTCGCCCGTTCGCGCACCGACGACCCGGCCCCGGCGCTGCCGACCCTGCCGCCGCCGCTCGCGATCGGCCATCAGCTCTGCCGGCGCTGGGCGGTCGAAGGCGAGAGCGTGTGATGGCCGCGGCGAACGGGGCGGACAAGCCGGTCGCGATCGTCACCGGGGCGAGCGCCGGGATCGGCCTCCAGACCGCGCTCGGCCTCGCCCGCGCCGGGATGCGGGTGGTGATGACCGGGCGCAACCCGGCCCGCACCGAGGCCGCGCGCCGCCGCGTCGCCGAGGCTTCGGGCAACCCGGAGATCACGACGGCGCTCGCCGATTTCGCCAGCCTCAAAGAGGTCCGCCGCCTCGCCGATGAATTGTTGGAGGCGCACCCGCGGATCGCGGTTCTCGTCAACAATGCCGGGCTGACCGCGCCGCGCTATGAGAAGTCGGCCGAAGGCTACGAGTTGACCTTTGCGGTCAATCATCTGGCGCCGTTTCTGCTGACCAGCTTGCTGCTCAATCGGCTCAGGGAATCGGCGCCGACGCGGATCGTCACTGTCGCCTCGGCGGCCCATCGCGGCGCCCAAATCGACCCGGCGCAGCTTGCGGGGCAGCAGGATTGGAGCGCGTACAAGGCTTATGGCCGCTCGAAATTGTGCAACATCCTGTTCACCCGCGAACTGGCGGCGCGCCTCGGCAAGGACGGCGGGGTCGTCGCGACCTGTCTGCATCCCGGCGTCGTCGCCACCGAACTCGGCCATCGCGGCGGCACTCTGATCAGCCTCGGCTGGCGGCTCGGAAAGCCATTTATGCTGAGTGCGGAAAAGGGCGCAGAGACCTCGATCTTTCTCGCCACGGTGCCCGACCCGACGCCCTTTCACGGCACCTATGTGATCCGCAAAGAAATTGCCCAACCCTCGCCGGCGGCGCGCGACGATGATCTCGCCCGCCGCCTGTGGGAGGAAAGCGCGCGGCTCGTCGGACTTTAGGGCGGTTCCTGCTGCGGCTCTGTGCGCGCCGCGGGGGTGCTGCCCGCACGCCCCCTCGCTTCGGCGATGCGCTCGCCCAAGTCTTGCAGATTGCCGCACAGTTGTTCGAGGGCAAAGGCGAGACCAAAGACCGGCTCGGCCGCCTCTGCGGGCAGATCGCGGGTCAGCCCCTGCCGTCGCACCTCGGCCATCGCGGCGCCGTATTGCTGCATCGCTTCGCCGATCGCGACGGTCGCAGGGGCTGCGCCGCGTCCGGCGAGCGCAGCGTCAAGCCCGGTGAGAAAATCCCGGACCGCGGCCGACACCGCCGCGGCGGGTGGCGCGAGGAGGGCGCGGATCGGCTCGGAAAGCGCCGCCGAGCGCACCCGCGCGATCATCACCAGATCGTGGCTGGCGCGCCGCAGGGTCCGCACGATGGGTTCGGGGTCGGGAGAGTCGCTGACGTGGCTGGAGCGCTCGCGCGCGGCCTCGCGGGCGATGCCGTCGGCGCGTTCGATCGCGCTGCGGATGCGGCCGTGCAGGGCGTGCACCGCAGTGTCCTCGGGTGGCGCATCCAGATTGTCGAGCAGCGTCGCGACAAGGCGGGAGATCGCGGCGAGCGCGTCGCGCGCGGCCTCCAGCAGCAGCGGATACGCGCGCGACGGCAGAAAGAGCAGCGCGACGGCAAAGGCGATGACCGTGCCGAGGGCGATCTCAAAAGCCCGCGCCAGCCCCGTTGACAAGGCCGGACCCTGTGCGATCAGGACGACGATCACCGCCGTGACCGGAGCGACGCGATAGGCCGGCTTGAAGGCGACCAGCGCCGACAGCGGAACCAGCGCCAGCACGAGTGCGAGACCGCCTGTGACCGCCCCGGTGCGCGGCACGATCAGGGCGACGATGATGCCGGCTGCCGCCCCGGCGATTGTGCCCGCCAGCCGGTCGAGCATCGCCTTTAAGGAGCCGCCGAGGCTCGCCTGCATGACGATCACGGCGGTCAGGACCGCCCAATAGCCCTGCTCCAGACCGAGCAGCTTGACGATGATGTAGGTGATGATCCCGGCGGCGGTGATGCGCAGGCTGAGCTTGATCTCAAACCGGTAATGGGCCAACCGGGCCGCGATGACCTCCGCGCCGGCTTTTCCGCCCCTCTGCATCGTGCGCCCAACCGCTGTTTTGGGGTTCCCGCGCGATGATCAGTCGCGCAGGGCTGGCGGCAAATTCAGATGAGGGGAATCTATAGCACGACCCCAACCCTTGTTTCCCTACGATGATCCTGACCCCGATCCCCCGCGCCGCCCTGCCCGCCATCCTCGACCGTTTTGGCTCGGCCTTGCCGAATGGCTTTGCCCGCGCCGCCTTTCTGCGCATCGGCGCGACCTCGCCCGATCGCGCCACAGGCGCTGAAGAGGAGGTGCATCGCCAGGCAGCACTGGTCTTTGCCGCCGGCTTGGGGGTTGCGGCGCACCCGCCGGGAACCGGGTGCCGCTTCAACTGGGACGGTGCGGCGCTCGATGGCGCGACCGAAGCTTATGTGATCCTGCACGAGGTCGCGCATTTTGTCCTGGCACCGCCCGAACGGCGCGTCCTCGCCGATTTTGGTCTCGGCCCCGGTCCCGATACGCGCGACCGCGCGACCGCCGAGCGCGCCGCCGTCCTGACGCTGCTAGAACGCGCGGAGGACGAGGCCCTGGCCTCGCTGCTCGGCATCCTGTGGGAGGCCGAACTCGGTCAGCCGGCGCTCGCCTCGTTTCTCGACCAGAACTGGCTCGAAGGTCTCGACCGCTCGGCCGCTCCGCATTTTGTCGCGACGCTCGGCGGATTGCGCCGCAGCGGTCTGATCGATCGCCGCGCCCGGCCGGTCATGCCGACGCGCGCCGACAACCCAGCGGCGCGATCCGATAAGGCGAAGGCTGACCGTGATCGGCAAGACGATCGAGCCAGCGCGGCAGAATGCGGCTCTGCGCCGGCTCGCGCCAAGCCCGGCTCGCCGCCGGGACCGGGGTGTCGATCCGGCTGATCCGCCAGCATTGGGGCGCGCGCCGGGGGCGGCGAAAGCCGATGGCGATGAGGCTGTCCTGCAAGTCTTTCATGGAATTGTCCGTTCCCCGCGAGTTCGGCGGCAAACGCCGCCCCGGCATCGCGGTTCCACCCTGGCAAGGTTTGCGCCTGAGGAGCAGCCGGCCTTGTCACGCCGCGGGCATCACCCACTCCCCCCGTGCTCCCGATCCGCCGCAGGCTCATCGAGGTGGAGCGATATTTCTGCGTAAAGGATCTTCCGGTCCTCGATCAGTCGTCGCTGGCGATATCCCAGAAGCGCTCTGGTTTGGCATAGATCGCGCAACATGGCGATCGACTCGCGCAACCGCTTCGCTTTGGTGTCGAATTTCTGCGATGCGTCCGGCGATTCCTGTTTCATGCCCGCTCGTTCCGGTCGCGGCTTGGGAAAGCGATCGTAAAGATGGAGGTCAAACCGGAGAAATGCCAGACATCGCGACGGGCTGGACGCGGCGGACCCGCGCGGCCTAGCCTCACCCGAACCGAACAGAGGAGCGAACCATGCAGGAAAGCGGCCGGTTTCGCGAATTGCTGCACCGGGACGGGATGATCATTGCGCCCGGTGCCTATGACGGCGTCACCGCCAAGCTGATCGAACAGGCCGGTTTTGCCGCCGTCTACATGACCGGCGCGGGCACCGCCGCGGCTCTCGGTTATCCCGATTTCGGCCTTGTCACGATGTCGGAGATGGCGGCAAACGCCCGCCGCATCGCCGCCGCGGTGAGCGTGCCGGTCATCGCCGACGCCGATACCGGCTACGGCAACGAACTCAACGTCGTGCGCACCGTGCGCGAATACGAACGGAGCGGGGTCGCCGGCCTCCACATCGAGGATCAGGGCTTTCCAAAAAAATGCGGTCATCTCGACGACAAGGAGGTCGTCGCCCGCGAGGAGTTTCTCGCCAAGATCCGCGCTGCCGCCGCGGCCCGCCGCAATCCCGATTTTCTGATCATCGCGCGCACCGACGCGCGCGCCGTCGCCGGGTTTGAGGAGGCGATTGCGCGCGCCAACGCGGCGCTCGACGCCGGCGCCGGGATGGCCTTTGTCGAGGCGCCGCAAACCCTGGAAGAGGTCGCGGCGGTGCCGCGGCTGGTACATGGCCCTTGCCTGTTGAATGTCGTTCATCGTGGCAAGACCCCGCAACTCGGTCTCGATGAGGCCGAGCGGATGGGCTACAAGCTGGCGATCCTGCCCGGGCTGCTGCTGCAGAGCGCCATCGGCGCCTGCGAGACGGCGCTCGGCGACGTAAAACGCCTGCGCCGCCACCCGCAACTGGGTGAGGAAATGACCGTGCGCGCGATGTTCCAGCGTGTCGGCGCCGACGAATGGGACGCGCTGCGCCACCGCTTCCGTGCTGCACCGGAGCAGGAGGCGGCGAAGTAAGAAGTTTATGCGCAAAAGATCACAAACGCATTTTTATAACCCTCTCCCCCTACAAGCGAGGGGAGAGGGAAGGGGAGTGCCGGCGGCGGATTTCGGCGCAGCCCACCTCACCCTCCCCGTCACTGCGGGTCAAGCCCGCGGGCTGACGGCTCACGCGCGACGGGTCCCTTCCCTCTCCCCCCAATGGACGGAGAGGGACGAGGCGGAGCGCGCGTCGCTGGCCGATCGTGTTCTTTTTCGCGACGGGCTGATCCTTGTCATCGACAAGCCGGCCGGAATCGCCGTCCATCAGGGCCCGAGCGGCGGTCCCAATCTTGAAGCCCGGTTTGATGCGCTGCACTTTGGCTTGCCGCGGCCGCCGGCATTGGCCCATCGCCTCGACCGCGGCACCAGCGGCGTTCTCGTGCTCGGCCGTCATCCAAAAGCGCTCAGACGGCTCGGCGCGCTGTTTGCCTCAGGACAGGTGGAGAAGGTGTACTGGGCAGTGGTCGAAGGCGTTCCGGCCGATCCCGCAGGCCGCATCGAGACCGGGCTCAAAAAGCTGACCCGGCGCGACGGCTGGCGCATGATCGCCGATCCGGAGGGGCAGCGCGCCGTCACCGAGTGGCGCGTGCGCGCCAGCGCCGACGGGCGGAGCTGGCT
>JBOHMF010000284.1:0-6031 GCA_050730055.1 Allostellaceae bacterium | reverse complement strand
TGTCGGTGCCGCTGTCGCTCGTCGGCACGCTCGCGGTCATGTACCTGCTGGGCTTCAGCCTCAACAATCTGTCGTTGATGGCGCTGACGGTCGCGACCGGCTTTGTCGTCGATGACGCGATTGTCGTGATCGAGAACATCGCGCGCTACGTCGAGCTGGGCGAGGCGCCGCTCGCCGCGGCGCTCAAAGGGTCGCAGCAGATCGGCTTTACGATCGTCTCGCTGACCGTGTCGCTGATCGCGGTCCTCATCCCGCTCCTCTTTATGCCCGATGTCGTCGGCCGCCTGTTTCGCGAGTTCGCGATCACGCTCGCGGTGACGATCCTCATATCGGCGGTGGTGGCGCTGACCCTGGTGCCGATGATGTGCGCCCGCATCCTGCGCCACGAGGACGAGAGCCAGATGTCGTGGCTCGCGCGCACAAACAAGAAGATGTTCGAGCGGCTGATCCGCGGCTACGGCCGGGCACTGGACCGGGTGCTCGATCACCAGCCGCTGACCCTGGTGATCGCAGCCCTCACCCTCGTTCTCACGGTTTTTCTCTATATCATCATTCCAAAGGGGTTTTTCCCGGTTCAGGATACCGGCCTCATCGCCGGCATCTCGGACGCTGCGCCCGGGGTTTCGTTCGCCGCGATGGCGCGCCGCCAGCAGCGTCTCGCCGCAACGATCCTGAAAGATCCGGATGTTGCGAGCCTGTCTTCGTTTATCGGCGTCGACGGCACCAACACGACGCCCAATACCGGCCGCTTTCTGATCAATCTCAAACCGCACGACGAGCGCACTCTGTCAGCGGCGCAGATCAGCCGCCGTCTCGAACGGGAGACCGCCGGGATCGCCGGGATCACGCTTTATGTCCAGCCGGTACAGGATCTGACGGTCGATTCGACAGTCAGCCGCGCGCAATACCAGCTTGCCCTTGAGGACGCCAATCCGGACGAGTTCGCGATCTGGGTCCCGCGACTGATAACGCGGCTCAAAGAGATCCCCGAGATCGAAGGCGTCGCCAGCACCTTTGAGACGGGCGCACCCTCTGTCACCATCGACATTGACCGCAGCACCGCAGCGCGTTTTGGCATCACCCCGGCGACCATCGACAACGCGCTCTATGATTCGTTTGGCCAGCGCATCATCTCGACGATCTTTGACCAGTCGAACCAGTACCGCGTGATCCTCGCAGCCGATCCAAAGGAGGAGACTTCGCTCGCAGCGCTGGAGGCGATCCATCTGCCCTCCGCGACCGCCTCGGGCGGCCAGGTGCCGCTGTCGGTGATCGCCCATATCGAGACCGGGACGGCGCCGTTGGAGATCGATCATATCGGGCAGTTCCCGGCGACGACGATCTCGTTCAACCTCGCACCCGGCGCCTCGCTTGGAACCGCCGTCACCGCGATCCGCCAAGCCGAGCACGAAGTCGGGCTGCCGCCGAGCATCATCACCACCTTTGAGGGCGCGGCGCTCGCCTTTGAGAACGCGCTCGGCAGCGAGCTCCTGCTGATCCTGGCGGCGATCATCACCGTCTACATCGTGCTGGGCGTGCTCTACGAGAGCACCATCCATCCGATCACGATCCTCTCCACCCTGCCTTCGGCGGGTGTCGGCGCGCTCCTGGCGCTGATGATCGAGGGTGAGGATCTGACCGTCGTTGCCATCATCGGCATCATTCTGCTCATCGGCATTGTCAAAAAGAACGCGATCATGATGGTCGATTTTGCCCTCGCGGCCGAACGCAGCGAGGGGAAATCGCCGCGCGCGGCGATCTTTGAGGCAGCACTGCTGCGCTTCCGGCCGATCCTGATGACGACGATGGCGGCGCTCTTTGGCGCCCTGCCGCTGATGCTGGGAACCGGGACGGGATCGGAATTGCGCCACCCGCTCGGCGTCACGATTGTCGGCGGCCTCATCGTCAGCCAGGCGATGACCCTCTTTACCACCCCGGTCATCTATCTCGGCTTTGCCCGCCTCGGCGCCTGGCTGCGCCGCGGCGCCAGCCCACACCCGCAGGCGGGGTAGCGGGCAGTGAACCTGTCGGCGCTGTTTATCGCCCGTCCGGTGGCGACCAGCCTGTTGACCATCGGGATCGCGCTCGCCGGGCTCTTCGCCTATTTCAGGCTGCCGGTGGCGCCGCTGCCGCAGGTCGATCTGCCGACAATCTTTGTCCAGGCGCAGATGCCCGGGGCGAGTCCGGAAACGATGGCAACGGCGGTGGCGACCCCGCTCGAACGCCATCTCGGAGTGATCGCCGATGTGACCGAGATGACCTCGGTGAGCACCGTCGGCTCGGCCCGCATCACCTTGCAGTTCGGTCTCGACCGCGACATCAATGGCGCCGCGCGCGATGTCGAGGCGGCGATCAACGCGGCGCGCGCCGATCTGCCATCGAGCCTCCGGCAGAACCCGACCTATCGCAAGGTCAATCCGGCCGGCGCGCCAATCATGATCCTGGCCCTGACCTCGGACACCCTGACCCGCGGCCAGATCTACGACGCCGCCGCCACGGTGATGCAGCAGAGCCTGTCGCAGATCGACGGCATCGGCGAAGTGACGATCGGCGGCAGTTCATTGCCGGCCGTGCGCGTCGAACTCAACCCCTTGGCCCTGTTCAAGTATGGGATCGGGCTCGAAGACGTGCGCGCCGCGCTCGCCTCCGCCAACGCCCATGCACCCAAGGGAGCGATCGAGCTCGGCAACCGCCGCTACCAGATTTACACCAACGATCAGGCGACGCGCGCGCAGGATTATCGCCCGCTGGTCATCGCCTACAGGAACGGCGCGGCGGTGCGTCTCAGCGATGTCGCCGAGGTCGATGATTCGGTCGAGAACCTGCGCAACATGGGTCTGGCCGACGGCAAGCCGGCAGTCATCGTGCTGCTTTACCGTCAGCCCGGCGCCAACATCATCGCCACCGTCGATCGGGTCAAGGCGGTCTTGCCGGCGATCAAGGCGGCGATCCCGAGCGCCATCCACATCGCCTCGGCGCTCGATCAGACGGTGACGATCCGCGCCTCGTTGGACGAGGTCGAAAGCACGCTGGTCATTGCCGTCGTCCTCGTCATCCTCGTCGTCTTTCTGTTTCTGCGCGATGGGCGCGCCGCCCTGATCCCGAGCGTCGCGGTGCCGGTGTCGCTCCTCGGCACCTTTGGGATCATGTATTTCCTCGGCTACAGTCTCGACAATATCTCATTGATGGCGCTGACGATCTCGACCGGCTTTGTCGTCGATGACGCGATCGTCGTGCTGGAAAACATCACCCGCCACATCGAAGCGGGGATGCCGCGGATGGAGGCGGCGCTCCTCGGCGCGCGCGAGGTCAGCTTTACCGTCCTGGCGATGAGCCTGTCGCTGGTCGCGGTGTTTCTGCCGATCCTGTTGATGGGCGGCATCATCGGGCGGTTTTTTCGCGAGTTCGCGGTCACCCTGTCGGTCACGATCCTGATTTCGCTGATCGTGTCGCTGACAACGACGCCGATGATGTGCGCGTACCTGATCCGCGCGCCGGCGACAGGCAAGAGCGGCTGGTTTGCCGCGGCCGGGGAGCGCGCCTTTGCCGCGCTGCTCGCGCTCTATGAGCGCTCGCTGCGGCGCGCCCTGCACCATCCCGCGCTGATCCTTTTCAGCCTCGTCCTGACCGTAGCGCTCGCCGTCCGTCTGTTTGTCGTCATCCCCAAGGGCTTTTTCCCGGAAGAGGACACCGGCCGCATCATCGGCAGCATCCGGGCCGACCAGAGCATCTCCTTTCAGGCGATGGAGAAAAAGCTCGCGCAGTTTGCCGCCATCATCCGGGCCGATCCGGCGGTCGAGCACGTGGCGGCTTTCACCGGCGGGTTTGAGACCAACGGCGGATTTGTCTTTGCCATGCTGAAGCCCCTGTCCGAGCGCACGGCCTCGCTCCAGCAGGTGGTCGGCCGGCTGCGCCCCAAGCTCGGCCGCGTCGCCGGGGCGCGCATCTTTTTGCGCGGCGCGCAGGACATTCGCGCCGGCGGACGGGCGAGCTTTGCCGAGTACGAGTACACGCTGGAAGGCGACGATCTCAACGAGCTGTATCACTGGGCGCCAAAGGTCGAGGCCGCATTGCGGCGGCTCAAGGTGCTCACCGATGTCAACCTCGACCAGCAGCAGAAGGGGCTTGAGGCGAACCTGGTCATCGATCGCGCCACCGCGGCGCGTCTCGGCCTCTCGCTGGCGCAGATCGACAATACGCTCTACGACGCCTTTGGCCAGCGCCAGGTCTCGGTCATCTACCAGCCACGCAACCAGTATCACGTCGTCATGGAAGTGGCGCCGCGCTTCTGGCAGAGTCCGCAGACGCTGAAGAGCCTCTATATCAGCACCAGCGGCGGCACGATCGGCGGGACAAAAGCGACCAATGCGCTCGCCGGGACGGTCCTCGCCCAGGTCCCGGCGCGCAACAGCAGCGCGGCAAGCGCGCTCGCCACCAGCATCGCCGGCGATGTCGTGCGCAATCAGGCGATCAACGCGCTCGCCCAGAGCGGTCACGGCGCGGCCTCGACCGGGGCCGCGGTCAGCACCTTTCCCGAGACCATGGTGCCGCTCTCGGCGGTGGCGCATTTCGCCCCCGGCAACACGCCGCTCGCGGTCAATCATCAGGGTCTCTTTGTCGCCTCGACGATCTCGTTCAATCTGGCGTCTGGGGTGCCGCTCGGCCGGGCGGCGGCGGCGATCGATGCCGCGGTCGGCGGGCTCCACATGCCGAACACGATCCACGGCAGCTTTCAGGGCACGGCCAAAGTCTTTGAGCAATCGCTGGCCACCGAGCCGGTGCTGATCGTCGTTGCCCTGCTGACCGTCTATATCGTCCTTGGTCTTTTGTACGAGAGCACGATCCACCCGCTGACCATCCTCTCGACCCTGCCCTCGGCCGGGGTCGGCGCGATCCTCGCCCTGATGGTCACCGGCACCGCCTTCAGCATCATGGCGCTGATCGGGGTCATCCTCCTGATCGGGATTGTCAAAAAGAACGCGATCATGATGATCGATTTTGCCCTCTTGGTCGAACGCCGGGAGCATCTCGGCCCGCGCGCGGCGATCACCCTGGCCTGCGTCAAGCGTTTCCGGCCGATCCTGATGACGACGATGGCGGCGCTCCTGGGCGCGTTGCCGCTGGCGATCGGGTTTGGCCAGGGCGCCGAATTGCGCCGCCCGCTCGGCATCGCCATTGTCGGCGGTCTCATGGTCAGCCAGGTGCTGACGCTCTACACGACGCCGGTGATCTATCTGATGCTCGACCGCTTGCGCCTGTGGGCGGTGCGCCAGTGGCGCGGCACCGATCCGCGCTTCCCCGCCGGCCCGCACCCCGAGCCGGGGGAATGAGAAGCATCCTCGCGGGCGCGCTCGGCGCTGCCGTCCTGGCGCTGTCGGCCTGCACGGTGGGGCCGAACTACCGGCGGCCGAGCGCCCCGGTGCCGACGCATTACAAGGAGGCCGGTTGGGTGGTCGCTCATCCTGCCGCCGCGCGCACCCGCGGCCCGTGGTGGCAGGTCTATCGCGATCCCGTCCTCGGCCGGCTCGAACCGCGGGTCGCCGTCTCCAACCAGACCCTGAAGGCGGATCTGGCGGCCTTTGTCGAGGCCGAAGCGCTGGTCGCCGAGGCCCGCGCCGGCTTTTTCCCGACCCTCTCGGTGAGCGGGCAGGGAACGCGGTCGCGCTCCGTCACCGGCGGCTTTGGCCGTGTCGGCAATTTTTTCAGCCAGAGCGCTTCGGCAAGCTGGGTCCCCGATCTGTGGGGGCGGGTGCGCCGCACCGTCGAAGGGCAGATCGCCAGCGCCCAGGTCAGCGCCGCCGATCTCGCCAATGCCCGGCTCTCGGCGCAGGCGACGCTCGCCAGCGACTATTTCCAGTTGCGCATCGCCGATGCGCTGGAGCGGCTGCTCGGCCTGACCATCACCGCCTACACCGAATCGTTGCGCATCACAAAGAACCAGTATGCTGCCGGAATCGCTGCGGAATCGGACGTGGCGCAGGCCGAGGCGCAACTGGCGGCGGCCGAGGCGCAGCGGATTGCGGTCGGGGTG